>JBFYXR010000408.1:0-6128 GCA_041310455.1 Desulfobacteraceae bacterium
AAAGATAATATTGAGGATCTAAAAAATGCGGCAAGCAATCTGAAAAACCAGCTTGAAGCCATTGAGGCCAGGCTCATGGACCTGGAAAAAAAATGAGCGAAGACGAACTGGATGATTTTGTAGAAAAGATGCAGGACCAGATCTTCGAAGAGACCAGGGAAACCTACGGTGAAGTTGCCTATCAAAGATGGCTTAATCCCTTATATATGGGACCCATGGAAAATCCCGACGGCTACGCAAAAGTTACAGGGCCATGCGGTGATACCATGGAGATCTTTTTGAGATTTGAGAATGACCAGGTCAGAGAGGCATCCTTTATGACAGACGGCTGCGGAGGAAGCGCCGTGTGCGGCTCATTTGCCGCGGAACTGGCTATAGGCAGGACGCCCGACAAACTGATTGATGTAACGGGCGAGGAAATACTAAAGGTCCTGGGCTGTTGTTTTCCGAAAGAGGATCAGCACTGCTGTTTCCTTGCCGCGGGGACACTGCAGGAGGCGCTGAACGACTACATGATTAAACAGACAAAAAAGGTTAATGAAGATAATACATAAGGAGTGAAGAATGATTATCAGCATAGCAAGCGGCAAGGGCGGAACAGGGAAAACGAGCATGCTGGCAGCCTTTGCATCTCTGGCAAAGAATAAGGCACTCTGTGACGCCGACGTGGATGCGACGGATCTTCATCTGATAATGGATCCCAGAGCCATTGAGAAACATAATTTCGATTCAGGGCATACAGCTGTTATTGATCAGGACAAGTGCCCCGAATGCGGGACAGCCATGACGCGCGAATAAGGCCTGTAGCCTGACAATTTATAAAGCGAAAGCGCACCGGCAGTGAAAAATGAAATCCTGCAGGAGAAGCCTGTCAGGTTAATTCATAAAGGGAAGGATAATGCAATGTGACAGATGCGGGGCCATGATTGCCGATGGCGAAGAAAGGAAGCTTAACGGGCAGGTCCTCTGCGAAGACTGCTGTATAGATCTTATGTCCCCTTTGAAGGCATGCGATCCCTGGGCCGTATATAGCGCGAAATCCTTTGCCCGGCATCAGGGTGATAACCTGAGACTTACTCCTGTTCAGGAGAAGATTTTAAATATATTAAAAGATGGCCCCGTTGAACCGGCCATGCTGTCTAAAGGATTGGAGACAAAGGCTGCGGAACTGGAACGGGAGTTGGCCGTATTACGCCACATGGAGAAGATCAGAGGAGAGTTAAAGGATGGTAAACGTTTTATCCGGCTATGGGAATAGCTTTTGTTATTTGAATGGTCAGGCTGTCATCTTCAGCTGAAACATTTACCGGTAAACGCAGCCGGGTGATCTTACAGGAGAGTAGAATTGGCTTTAAAGGATTATTACCGTCTTTTAGATGTAGAAAAAGAAGCATCCGGAGAAGAGATTAAAAAATCCTATCGCAGGCTTGCAATGAAATACCACCCCGACAGAAATATGAACGATCCTGATTGCGGGGAACGGCTTAAAGAAATAAACGAGGCATATCAGGTCCTGGGCGATGAGTCTAAAAAAAGGCAGTACGATTTAATATGCAGGAGTTTGAAAGGTGACCAGATTTTTTACAACCGTGATCTGAACGACGAATGGAATGACATACTCAGGGAATTTTTACGGGGCAGTTTTTCTGTTAGAGGCTGGGGAGGCGGCAGGGGCGGCGGATTTCGGAAGGGCGGATGCGGCCGATGGAAATGGAATCAACAATAACAAGGAGAGAATCATATGTCTTACAAACCGGAAGTTGATATGGGAAAATGTATCGGGTGCGGCGATTGCGTCGAAGTGTGTCCTGTGGATGTCTATGAGATCCAGGACGGCAAATCGGTGCCGGTCAATGCAGAAGAATGTCTGGGCTGTGAAAGTTGCGTTGAAGCATGTGAGGAAAGGGCTATAACCCTGACGGAAATTTAATATGATTTTATTTATGCTTAAAAATATATTGGCAAAGATAAATTAAAGACATGGAAAAAGCCATCATAATTACACATGATAAAAAAAACTATCAAAGGTTAAAGGCATTGATCAAAGATCTTTTTCCCGAAGTCGATGTTTCTTTGCTTTTAGAAGACAATCGATATTCAGAGGAAGATCTTATTAATTTATTTCTTAACAGGACTGTAATTTTAAGAGGGAATAATTAGCTGGTGATTGTTATTATCACGCCATAATATTTTCATGAGGCATATACATTAACTTGTAATTGGCCATACTATGGAAAACACATTCTAGGCTGCATTTGGCGCTGGTATTCTTGCCGCAGTTGCGACATCTGGCGGCCCTGACAACCCCCGTGGGCATGTTCATTTCATACCCATATATCAGCAAAATCAATCAGACGTTTCTGGGCGCCCTCCTGGCTTTTTCTGCAGGCGAGCTGGTTTACGTAGGAGCTACCCATCTTCTGCCCCAGGCAGAAACGGAAAACAGAAAATACAGTCTGGTTGCACTGGGAGCAGGGATTCTTGTAGCCATTATCATAGTTCTTTCAAAGGCATAGGAATGCATAATATGCGTTAGAGGGATATTAAGCAGGTCAGGGAGCCACTTCATGGGACTTCAGCGAAAAAATCCGGTCGGGGTTGATAAATCAGAGAAAGTTTCTCATAATATTACCTTTTACAGGTTTATCATTGAGAGCCTTCCAGTGGGTATTATTACAGTCAACCAGAAAATGAAAATCATTAGCCTTAACTGGTGGGCTGAACGGCTTACGGGTTATTCCGAGAACGAGGCGGCCGGTTGCTATTGCGTCGATATACTCCAGGGTGGAATGTGCAAAAATAACTGCCCCTTGAAAAAGGCTATCACAAGGCAGCACCCCCTGGTAAAGGTTGATACTACGATTATTAACAGGCATGGTGAAACCATTCCAGTCAGGGTGAATACGGCAGCCCTTTTGGACGACAATGGAGACCTTATTGGAGGTGTGGAGGCATTCCAGGACATCTCCCAACTGAAGACCCTGGAACGAGAAAAGGACAGCATTATCTCAATGTTCGCCCATGATATTAAGTCTTCACTGACAACCATCCACGGCTTTTCCCTGAGGCTGCTCAAGAAATCAAAGCAACTGGACGAGGAGAAGCAGAGGGAATATTTTAACATTATTAATCAAGAATCGGGGAAGCTTGAATCCCTGATAAACGATTTTCTGGAATTCTCCAGATTACAAACGGGACGGCTAAAACTGAACTTGAGCAGCACTTCACTTGATAAAACATTGATGGAGCTTTCCGATGCCTATCAGTTAAAAGCAACGCAATTCGGACTCCATATAACGATCAAAAATGATGAAGTACTCCCGGTAATCATTTGCGACAGCAATAAGTTGGTAAGGGTTTTCAGCAATCTTTTAGACAACGCCATCAAATTTTCAAAAGGAAAAGGAACTATCACCCTATCCGCCCATGAAACCACTAACGAGGTGATTATTGAGGTAAAAGACGAAGGCACTGGTATTCACCCGGATGATCTGCCCTATGTTTTTGACAGCTTTCGCCGCGGCATAGGCGCAGAACATAAGGAGGGCTTCGGACTGGGGCTGGCCTCAGTAAAGGCCATTGTAGAGGGACACGGGGGACGGGTTTCCGTTAAAAGCAACCTGGGCAAAGGGAGTGTTTTTTCCGTAATCCTGCCTAAGGCCGGGACACCGGATTATTAAAAACAGTTCTTCTCCGGATTTTTCAAGAAAAAATGATTAAGGGATTGATGATTCAGGCTTTCGGTTTTACTGCTTCAGGTTGATTTATAATAGAAACATTAAAATTCATAACAGACATGGAACGATAAAATTGCTATTTTTATTTAAAAGCTGAAAACTCTATGAGGAGGAGTTTTATGAGTTTGAAAGTCGATCCCGGTGTTATGAAGGATCTGAAGAAATTCGGGATGAAGGACGCCGGCAAATGTTATCACTGCGGAAACTGTACCGCGATATGCCCTCTTGCTGAGAAGGACAACACCTTCCCCAGGAGGATGATAAAATACGCCCAGATGGGTTTAACGGAGAAAATTATGCAAAGCCCTGAACCCTGGCTGTGCTATTATTGCGGAGACTGTTCGGATCAATGCCCCAGGGGCGCTGACCCCGGAGAGGCAATGATGGCAATGAGGAGATACCTGACATCCAAATACGACTGGACGGGGTTTTCACGGAAGTTTTACATATCACACACATTCGAGATCATTGCGGTAGTTATAGTTGCCCTGCTGGTAGGTCTGGCCCTCCGGATATTTCATATGCCCTCTCCCAATATGGAGCATGCCTGGCTTAATTCCGTATGGCCGGCAGAGAAGGTGGAGATTGCCGACCTTATTATGGCCGTCATACTCTCTGCCCTCCTATTTAGCAATACCTACAGGTGTTTCAGCTTTATAATGGGGGACCTGAAATTCAAGGTGCCCTTAAGCATTTATATTAAACAAGGCAGGGAGCTTATCATACATTTTCTTACCCAGAAGAGGTTTGGGCAGTGCACCGACAGGATGCAGTGGTTTGTCCACCTGATGATTATGACTGGTTACTGTACCGTGTTCCTTCTAGTGGCGGTCTTCCTGGCAGGAGGCATAGAGTTTATAGGGCTTGCATGGGAGCCTATCCGTTTCCAGAGGGATGTAATATATCCTATCTGGCATCCCATGCGCTTCCTGGGTTACTATGCGACCTTCGCGATACTTTATGGAACTACCTATGCCATCATCGGCCGGTTAAAAAAGTCAAAGACACCCTATAAGAATTCCCACGCTACTGATTGGATGTTCCTGATACTTTTGCAATTGACGACCCTTACCGGGATAATCATGCATTGCACAATAATTATTGACATGCCCATGACTACCTATGTCCTGTACGTGGTCCACCTGATGGTCGCCATACCAATGCTCGTCCTTGAGGTGCCTTTCGCGAAGTGGGCGCACTTGGCCTATAGGCCTGTTGCCATTTATCTTATAAAGGTGAAGGAGGAATACAACAGGAGGCTTCAGGCTGTTGAGTAGAGGATATGATACTTTTTTTCCAAAAGTCCGGCTTCCCTATTTTCAAAAACCCAGTTGAAATATTTATTGTTTCCATGTCGCCGGCAGTAATCTTATCCGGGGTTTGAGAATATTGCGAGCAGGACTTTTACTGCTAAAAAGAGGAGCTTATTTTGAACAGCATATCTCCATTACCTTCTCTCGTGATTAAAGGCAAGACCATACGCGTTCCCATCATTCAGGGCGGCATGGGCGTTGGAGTCTCCCTTTCGCCTTTGGCCGGAGCCGTTGCAAGAGAAGGGGGCGTCGGTATAGTATCGAGCGCAGCCCTCGACAGGATTGTCTCCAAAAGAAAGGGGAAGAAGTGCTCCACCTATGAGGCTGTCTTCGAAGAAATATCCTTGGCAAAAACGGCCGGTGGCGCATCGGGTATCAATATCATGGTTGCCCTTGCACGGGATTATGACGATACGGTAAAGGCGGCTATTGATGCTGGCGTAGACGTTATCATCTCCGGAGCGGGGCTGCCTCTCAGGCTGCCCATCATCAAGAATCCGAAAGAGACGGCCCTTATACCCATCGTTTCTTCAGCAAGGGCGCTTGAACTTATTTGCAGAAAATGGGAACGAGTAGGCTACAGGCCCGACGCCGTTGTTCTTGAAGGTCCCTTGGCTGGCGGACATCTGGGCTTCAAGCTGGAAGATATCCAGCTGGAATCCAACAGACTGGAAAATCTATTACCCCCTGTAAAAGAGATGGCTGTCAAATACGGCGATTTTCCCGTTATCGTCGCAGGTGGCATCTATACCTATGAGGACATAGTCTCATTTCTCCTTATTGGAGCGGACGCTGTGCAGATGGGCACTCGATTTCTCGTTACCGAGGAGAGCAGCGCTAATGATGCATACAAACAGGCCGTCATAAATGCCGATACGGAGGACATCCTCGTCGCACAAAACCCTGGCTCTCCTTGCGGCTTGCCTTTCAGGGTACTCAAGGGTTCCCCTATGTTTCAAGGTATTCTTGAACAAAAGAGAAAGCCTCTCTGCGACAAGGGCTATGTTCTCATGAAAGACCGGGAGGGCAACTACACTCAATGCCGGGCAAAAGCCGATGACGGCGGCAGCTTCTGCAT
>JBFYXR010000410.1:0-4552 GCA_041310455.1 Desulfobacteraceae bacterium
CCGCCCGGCAATTGCCTCCGAAAGGACCGCGCCCAGACCGTCGTCACCATAGTCCTCATTGCCCAGGCCCATCAGGCAGACGCGGCCCTGAAAGCACTCCCTGAGCTGTTCGCCCAGGTCAGGCATCATATATCCTCCCCCAGGTTCCTGATCTGCTCATAGGTGAAGACCGGGCCCTGGGTGCAGACATAGGCCACGCCGATGCAACAGTGCCCGCATTTGCCGACCCCGCACTTCATGTAACGCTCCAGGGTTGATACGATGTCCTGCTCACGAAAACCGAGGCCCAGAAGGTCCCTTATGACAAAACGAAACATGACAGGCGGTCCGCACACGAAGGCGATTGTGTTATCGACCGGGATGTTAGTCCCGGGGATCTTGAACAGGCTTCCCACCACGCCTATATTCCCCTCCCACTCGTCCTCCGGCCCTTTCCTGTCAACGGTCAGCCTGCATTCTATGCCAGCGGATCTCTCCCATTCCCGAAGGCTGGGGAGGTACATCAGCTCCCTAGGCGACCTGGCCCCGTAAAAGACCAGTATCCTGTCATACTTTTCGCGGTTCTTCAGGGCATATACTATGCATGAGCGAAGGGGGATCAGGCCTATGCCCCCCGCGACGAACACCAGGCTCCTGCCGTAGTATTCCTCCATGGGAAAGCCGTTGCCGTAAGGCCCGCGCACGCCGAACTTGTCACCGGGCTTCAGCTGGTGGAGCGCCGCGGTGCAGCTTCCGACAGACCTTACGGTAAAAAAGGTCTCATCCTCCGTAGGGCTTGGAGGCAGGGATGCAGGAAACTCGCCCACCCCGAAGATGGAGACCTGGGCGAACTGGCCCGGCCGGAATTTTCTGAAGGCCTGCTGATCCGCGTCATCCTCGAAATGCCAGTAAAAGGTCTTAACCTCGGGGATTTCATCCGATACCCTGTCCACTACCGCTATCCTGGGCAGATATATGTTGTCATCAGGATTCATTATTGTCAGTCTCCATTGTCGCCCTTCGGATCATCTCGACCACGCTGGGCATCCCTACATCTCCGTGGCATACGGCGGCGCATCTCCCGCACCCTACACAGGCCATGGATAGTTCCCTCTCTATGAAATGGTGCTCCAGCTTACGGAAGAACCTCCGGTTGCGGCGGTCATGGACCGCGCGGCGCGGATTATGTCCCCCGGCCATGCGGGTAAATCCTAAAAGGGCGCAGGAATCCCATACCCTGACCCGTTCGACCTCTCCCGGGGCTACCTTCCGGTCGGATACGGTGAAGCATGTGCAGGCAGGGCAGACATATGTGCAGCCCCCGCATTCAAGACAGCGGTCCCCGACTTCTTCCCAGGTCTTTTCAAGAACAGTCCCCTGGGTGATCTGCCGCACGGCCGCGGAAAACCAGCTTCTCGTTGTATTCTTGAAATGGCTGCGCACGCCGTTGAGGATCTCGGCGCGCCTTTTCAGGTGCCCTTCCCCTCCCCTTGTGAAAATTGGATCATCAAACAACGCCTCGCCCCGGGCGGTCCCTGCCACGGCCATGAACTCATCTCCGAGGTCCATGAGCTGCATGTCAAAATGATCGCGGCTCGCAGGTCCCGTGTCCGCGCACATGCAGAAACACTCTCTGTTTATGTCCTCGCCCGGATCGGTGCAGACCATGTTTACAAGGAACAGGTTTTTGCGGCGCCTCTCATAATAGGTGTCCCGGAACTCGCGGCCTATGTAGAACCGGTCAAGGTGATAGATCCCTGCCACATCGCAGGATCGGATGCCGAAAATGGCGCGCTTCGGATCATCAAAGGTAGGCTGAATCCGAATGCCCCCGTTGCCGCTGTGGGCATTCAGCAGGGGCTCGATATGTGGCAGCACATAGCGTTTCGGAGGATAATAGGGATTGGGGAGATGGAGCTCTATTCGCTCCCTGTTTTCATCGCTGACGGTATCGAAAAAGGTGTCGCGGCCCCTCCCCCGGAAGGGTGCTATGACCTCATAGCCCTGTCTCTTGAGCAGGTCAACAATCTTGAGGACATCACGCCGGTCAAGAATGCGAGCCTTCATTGCGCCTCCTTTTCCACGTTGACCTTAATTAGATGAAGGCCGCTTCTGCCCGGGCCCTGGATCTGCTGCTCAACCTGCTTTACAAAAAACGGCATGAACAGGGTGCCGCTCCTTACCTCGTGGGAAAGGGCTGCCACGGTCACTATGGAGCCGCTGTCGGACCTCAGACGTATCCTGTCGCCGTCCCGGACGCCCAGCTGTTTGGCGTCGTCGGGGTGCATCCCCGCAAACCCCTCCGGGTAATCCAGCAGCGGCACCTGGTATTCCCTTTTGAGGGTTTCACTGTGCCTTATCAGGACATTCCTGTGCCAGTAATAGAGGGAATGGCCCAGCACCAGCAGAAACGGGTATTCCCTGCTAGTGGCAAAAAGCTCGTCATGCCTCTCAACGCGCATGAACTTGAAGCACTGGCCCGGGATGCCATCCTCAAAAAGGAAGGATGTGCCAAGCGGCTTGTCCTTTGTGCAGGGCCACTGACGTCCATACTCCCTGGCCAGGTTCTCGTGGCTTGCACCGCTGTAAAAAGGCACCACCGTCCCTATCTCATCCATTATATCGGCTGCGGATTCATATCTCCAGTCCGCCCCCATCTCCTGCGCCACCTGCATTATGTGGTGCCACCCCGGGGTAATGCCCTTCGGGGGATCGATAACCTGCTTTGCCAGCTGGATGCGCCGCTCACCGCTTGTAAATGTGACCTGCTCCTCTCCGAACATGGCCGTAGGCAGGACCACGTGGCTGTATTTTGCCGACTCTGTCAGAAACAGGTGCTGCATGATGACGAGGTCGCACTGCTTCAGGGACTCTTCCGCGTTGGTAAAAAAGGCGGTGCTTACCGGATCATAACGGCACAGCCAGACCGCATGAATGCTCCCCTTGCCCCGGTCGGAGAGGACCCATTTTGCGGCTATGCCCGGCTTTGCGGGGATGCCGGTTTTCCATTTCTTTTCAAACTCAGCCCGGACCGCGGCATCCGTGACCTGGCCATAGCCCGGCAGGCGGTCCGGCAGCATGCCCATATCGCATGCGCCCTGGAGGTTGTTATGTTCGGTCAGCGCAAACAGGCCGGCACCCTCCTTCCCGATCTGGCCTGTAACCAGGCACATGTTTACCATAGCCTTGATGGCATCTGTTGACCCGTATTCGAGGCCGGTTGAATAGAGTATGGCCGCTGATCCGGCCCCTGCATAGGCAAGTGCAGCCTCCTCTATGAGTTCGGCCTGAACCCCGCAGACCTCGGAGGCCTCCAGCAGATCAAAGTTGACAATGGTTGAAAGGAAGTTGTCGAAATCGCTGCAGTGTTTCTTTATAAAGGGCAGGTTCATGAGCCCGTGATCGACAATAACCTTTGTCATTGCCCCGTACAACAGGGCATCTGTGCCCGGCTTGTTCTGGAGGAAGATGTCGGCGTTCTTAACCACGCGATGGCTTCGGGTGCCTGTTACGATGACTTTAGCCCCGTCGAGCCTTGCGCGTATGACCGCCCCCGCTATGGTGGGCAGGCGCTTTCCCAGATCGACATTGCTCACTATAATTACATCGCTTTTGCCCAGTTCGTTGAAGGAATTGGTGGTGGCGGGCACGCCGATCATCTCCATAAGGACATCCGTGGAGTTATTGCTGTAAACCCCGGCGCCATGATCCACATTATTGGTTTTGATGACGGTGCGTCCGAACTTTTGCAGAAGGTAGGTTTCCTCGTTGGAGCACCTTGGAGAATTCAGGAATGCGATTGAATCAGGGCCGTGCTTGTCGCGGATCTCCTTCAGGCGGCGGGCGATAAAATCAAATGCCTCGTCCCAGCCCGCTTCCCGGAGCTGACCGTCTTTTCTGATCATGGGGGTCCGCAGCCGGTCAGGCGTGCTGATGACCTCGTGGATGTGCCACCCTCTGAGGCAGATCTTTCCCTGGTTGGCAGGATGGGACATGCTGGGAGAGACGCCGATCACACGGTTGTCCGCGGTCTCAAGGTAGAGACCGCATCCCACTCCGCAGAAGGTGCATGTTGTAAGTCTATGTGCCATAAGCGACGGTCACCATGTTGGCAAGGCAGATGCCTGTTTGCGATTAATAGTTAATCTGTGAACCGGCCTTAAATGATAGGAACTTACTTTTTCTAAAAATAACTATAGAAGAATAGTATTTGTGTGTCAATTTTAAATTTTAGATACTCCAATCCTTGAACCCTTTCCTTCTGCACATATTTATAGGCACCACTGCACACTCAAATGTGCAAGGAATCAGAGATTCATAAAAAATCAGCAGTATAAAAGGATTTTGTAGGACAGTCCAAACTCTGCTTGATATAACAGGAGGCCTTTAAAACCAGACAGTTAAAGTATATTGCCCTTTATAAATATGATCCGGCATAGGAATTGCTCATGGGATTTTATGGAGCAATTCAAATCATATCTCATATCCTCAAAACTTGCTGATGAAAAAAAGGCGGGATTCTATGTTTCCTGGGTGACGAGCTTTTACAGGTACTGCAACAGGAGCCTGGATG
>JBFYXR010000411.1:0-3367 GCA_041310455.1 Desulfobacteraceae bacterium
TCGCCCCTGAAGATTGGAAACGTAATCCTTAAGAACAGGATGTATTCCACCCATGCGGTGCCTCATAACCTTCAGGGCGGCGAAAATTTTCCTGCCGAGCCCAGCAGGTATTATGCGGCAAATCTGGCGAAAAACGGGGCAGCCATTGTCACATGCAGGATTATAACAAACCGTGTGCGGAAGGACCTGGGGGGCGACAGCGCCCATATGGTCATCTATGACCTTGAAGACTACGGGGTGCAGAATTACCTGGACCAGCTTGTGGAGGGCATCCACTGCTATGGCTCCAAGGCGGGCTTCCCTATCGATCTCTCATTGCCGGGGCAATCCCAGCCTGGGATGCCCTCTGCAATGATGATGCCGGGTGCAGGTGCTGCTGGAGGAGCAACCCCTGGAATGCCTGCCGGAGGGGCGCAGGGAGGCTCAATGCCGGCCGACCTGGGCTCCATAATGGCATCACTCGCATCTCCGCCCCAGGAGATCTCCGCCGAGGTTGCCCAATCCCTGATTGACAAGGCGGTAAAGGATGCGAAGTTTTATCAGTCACACGGGTTTGACATGGCCTCCCTGAGAGTCCCGAATGTCAAGGATCGCGTTCGCTTCGGCGTTCAGTTGTATTCCGCGGTCAAAAAGGCCTGCGGACAGGATCTCCTTATAGAATCTCCAATAACTGTCATTGATTCTTCCATCAAATCCTCGGAGGCATCTTCGGCGTATACAGTGGAAGAGGCCATTGCCCTGGCAAAACAGTGGGAAGGTGTTGTAGATATCCTCCAGATCCGCGTCTCCGGCGGCACTGCCAACCACCCCGACGGTTATAACCAGGAAAAGAATAAGCCCCTGCCCCTCCGTTTTGCCCAGGCCATAAAGGAAAGCGGCGCGAAAATCATTGCGGCGCCGAACGGAGGGTTCAACAATCTGGATTTTAACGAGGAGTGCATAGCAGCCGGCAGACTTGACATGATCGCCATGGGCAGGCCCTTTATAGCCGACTGGGAATACGGGGAAAAGGCCTATGAGGGGAGAGGGGAGGATACCGTCCCCTGCCTCATGTGCAACAAGTGCCATGGAAGCGGCCAGAACGGCCCATGGATCAGTGTGTGCTCGGTAAATCCGAAGATGGGCATTGACTCCGCTGTCCGCGCCATTAGTGCCCCCTCGGTCAAAAAGAAGGTTGCGGTTATCGGAGGCGGTCCCGCAGGCCTGAAGGCGGCCATAACGGCTGCTGAAAGAGGGCACAGGGTGACCCTCTATGAAAAGAATGATTTCCTGGGCGGGCAGGCCGTACACGCGGATTATTCCCCGTTCAAATGGCCAATGAAGGACTTCAAGGATTACCTGGTCCGTCAGGTAAATAAGCTGGGAGTTGAGGTCCTTATAAAGACAGCGGCCACCCCTGAGATGCTTAAGGCAAAGGGCTATGATGCCATACTCGTTGCCATAGGCTCCGAGCCCGTTATCCCGAAGATCCCGGGCGCCGACGCTAGGAATATTTGGAATATCCTAAACGTCTGGGGCAAGGAGAAGTCGCTGGGCAAAAATGTGGCATTTATCGGGGCCGGGCAATTCGGCGTGGAAACGGCAATATACCTGGCAAAGGTCGGCCACAGGGTGACAGTCCTCTCAAGCGACAGGCAGCTTGTGCAGCCCACCGGTCCCCACCAGCTTTCGTCAATTTCAGATGCTTATCAGCAGATGGAAAACTTTTCTGCTGTCACGGGCGTCGTGACCAAAAACATAGCGGAGGGCAAGGTTACATACGTTGATGCCAATGGGAGTGAAAAGACCCTCCAGGCCGACAGCATTGTTATCTACTCTGGTTTCAAACCGAGGCAGGATGAGGCGATGAAATTTTCAGGCCTGGCAGGCGAGACCTTGCTCATCGGCGAGTGCGGCGGCACAGGCAATGGTATACAAAAAAGCCAGCGCAGCGCATTCTTCGCGGCATCACAGATCTGATGCACCGCTAAAATAGCTGATTGTGCCATCATCAGCCGTGACAGCCGAGTCGATTGCGGCTGTCGCGGCAGGCAGGTCCACGGGAGGACTCCAAACCAAGAATATAACAACTCATGGCCTTAACATTAGTTAACAATCTCCATATATTATCCACAATTTCTACAGCAATTAATTATTGACAAACCATCATGCTTTAAGCAAACTCTTTCAGGAAAACAGCTTTCTATCCAATCCATAAAACAAGTCGCCAGTCTAAAAACGAACCATTCACTATTTTGAGAGGGAGGGAGAAAATGATCATGAAAAAAAGATTCATAATAACCTTGTCAACCCTGTGCGCACTTTTAATTGCCATGTTCCTTTGCGTGTCATGCAGCAAGTCCATTCAGGGAAAGGCAGCCCAGGGCATTGCCGTGGAAAAGTACCAGGAGACATTCGAGCGGCTGCCGGTAAAGCTCCTGACCATGGAAGAGATGATGAAGAAATGGCCGCCCAAATCCGGTGAAGCAGGACCTGCCCCTGCCGCTGCAACAGAGAAAAATTACGCAGCAGTCTATATAGACAAGGGCAAATATGTGGCAAAGGAATCCAAGAAAAGCGCCGTGGCCGCAGGAAAGATAGAAGACACTGCCGCGACCGGCGTGAAGATCACTGCTGAAGGCTCAAACATCGGCGGGATCTATGTTACAGGTGAAGGCCCGGAATATGTTGTTACCGACTCCACCATCGAGCTTTCAGGAGACATAAAGGGCATGGGCGGCATTACCGCCGGGGTTGCGGCTGAGAATAATGCCAAGGTTACGATAAAAAACTGCAACATCACCGTCAACGGAAGCGGCAGGAACACTGTGTCCTCCACAGATAACAGCACCCTTAAGGTCTATAATTCCACGCTGAGCGGCATTGACGCCCCCTTCGAGCTTAAGCCGCTTGATGATCCGAGCCTTACCGGCGCCTCCAAGTACCTGGAGGTCCAGGGCAACAGCCGCACAACCATCACCATGCGGAATTCATACAGCTACTTTTATGACAGCACGATCATTGCAGACGGCTGGGGCGCCCTTTCCACCGACGCCGGAGGCGATTTTGTCTACATGGAGGCCAACAACTGCAAGGTCCGGACCATCAAGAGCGGCTATGGTGCCTATGCAGACCTGATGTGCCACGACACCTTCAACAACTGCGACTTTGATGTGGCATCAATGGCCATAGTCGTTGCCGGTACAGGAGACGCTACCTTCAATGACTCAAAGGCGAACTGCGGCTCCTATTTTGCCCTGATGCACTGCGTTACCGGATCCCATACAGAGATCGCTACGCTGAATGTCAAGGGCGGCGAGATCTCATGCAAAAAGCCGGCAGTCATGGTAAGGAGCCATAATGTGGACATCAATTTTGACAGCGTGAA
>JBFYXR010000413.1:0-3738 GCA_041310455.1 Desulfobacteraceae bacterium
GCGCCCAACCCACCCGACAGGAACGGCAGGCGTACGGAGAACACGTCATGGCCGACAACCTGCCCGCACCGGCTCCGCAGAATCCCGGGGAATTCATCCTGTTTCAATCCGAGGATGGCTCCACGCGGATCGAAGTCCGCTTCGCGGGCGAGACGGTCTGGCTGTCGCTCAACCAGAGGGCCGACCTTTTCCAGCGAGACAAGTCGGTGATTTCTCGCCATATCGCTAACCTGTTTGAAGAGGGCGAGTTACGGCGGGAATCAGTTGTTGCAGTTTATGCAACAACTGCCGCCGATCAGAAGAAGTACCAGGTCGAGTACTTCAATCTGGACGTCATTATTTCCGTCGGCTACCGCGTCCGTTCCCACCGGGGCACCCAGTTCCGCATCTGGGCCACCGAGCGGCTGCGGGAATACCTGATCAAGGGCTTCACGATGGACGACGCCCGGCTCAAACGGGCCGGCGGCGGGAATTACTTCGAGGAGTTGCTCGCCCGCATCCGCGATATCCGCTCGTCCGAGCGGGTGTTCTGGCGCAAGGTCCTGGATATCTACGCCACAAGTATTGATTATGATCCGCATACGGAGACCTCTAAACTCTTTTTTGCCACAATACAGAATAAGATGCATTGGGCAGCCCATGCTCATACGGCGGCAGAGATCGTGTATCATCGCGCTGATGCTTCCAGGGAAAATATGGGCCTTACTAATTGGGTAGGGATCTCACCATCAAAAAGCGAGGCAATAAAGGTTTTATGCCGGCAACTTATCTTGACTTGACCACTTAAAATGACTATTATATGTGTTCAAAAGAGGTGATTTTATGAAAACCATGGGAATCAGCCAATTCAAGACACATGCTTTGAAAACCATTGATCAGGTTGCCGCGACACAGGAAATAGTTGTCATTACAAAACGGGGCAAGCCGATGGCGCAAATAATTCCTTATCAAAACTCCGCTTCCAAACACAAGCCAGGTAAACTGGCTGATACACTTGTTTTTGAAAATGATATTGTTTCGCCGCTTGGTGAAGAAATGTGGGATGCATGTAAATGAGATATATCCTTGATACACATGCCTGGATCTGGTGGCATATGTCCCCCGATAAGTTGTCACGAAAAGCTAAAAAGATTATCGAGAACATGAACAGGACTAATGAGATTTTATTGTCCGCAATTTCTCTCTGGGAATTCAGTAAACTCCTTGAAAAGAAGAGGATCGGCATTTCCTGCGATCCGGAAGATTGGATTAAGAGTGCTCTTGATATGCCGAAACTCAGGCTGGCGCCTCTCTCTCCTATTTTAGCATATCGATCAACAATACTTCCTCAACCCTTTCATAATGATCCTGCTGATCAGATTATAGTCGCAACAGCACGAGAGGAGAACGCGACAATATTGACAAAAGACGAGAGAATCCTTGCCTATAAGCATGTTCGGAGTCTTTGGTAATCCTAAAAGTCCTATTAAGCAAAGGACCTTCCTTATTTATCAGCTGTCACAGTAATGCTGAAGATCCCCGCACTTTTTTCACGGTAGTGTTTAATTTCAGTATCAGACAGATAAAACCTCAGGATTTCATCGGGGATATCTACTGTTTTGGTCTTTTTTAACTCGATATTTTTAAAACCTGTCTCTTCAATGATCTTGAGATAATCGTCATGTTGAACAGCGCCTGCAATACAACCGGCATACAGCATGGCGGAGTTTTGGAAGAACTTTGCAGGCACATCAGGGCTTACTATGCGAAAAATTTGTCACCCTGAGCCCAGTTTTTGCCGTCAACCTCATCGATTACGATGTAGGTGCTTTCTTTGGGTTTTCCTGCGACCTTAAGGAGTGTCTCCGAAAATTCCCTGGCTATAGCTGCCTTCTGCTTTTTTGTAAGTTTGCCGACTAATTTCAAATTGATGTATGGCATGTTTGCTCCTTTATTTAATAATGCAGTTGCAGATATCGAATAAGATCTACAATCCTGTTGGCGTAACCCCATTCATTGTCATGCCAGGAGATGAGCCTGAATAGGCGTTTTTCATCTCTCAGGTTGCTGCGTATGGTAGATGCCGAATCATATACGGCCGAACAGGGGTCATTGATAAAATCCGTTGAGACCAGCTCCTCATTCGTGTAACCGAGATATCCCCTGAGATATGTCTCCGAGGCCTTTTTTATAAGTGTGTCGATCTCGTTGATAGACGTATCCCTCTCAGATCTGAAGGTCAGTTCGATAACCGATGAGTCAGAGGTGGGTATCCGATATGATATCCCGGCCAGTCTCCCCTCCAGGCCCGGGAATATCTCCCATGAAGTCTTTGCCACGCTCGTGGTAGTGGGTATTATGTTTACGGCCGCGGCCCTTCCGCTGCGGCGGTCCTTTTTTGAGACGCCGTCAACAAGCCTCTGGGATGCGGTATAGCTGTTAAGCGCGGTTACCAGACTTGTTTCAATGCCGATTCCTTCCTTTATAAGGACATGGACAAGCATCCCAAGGGCATTCATGGTGCAGCTGGCAGCGGAAATGACCCGGTGTTCTGCCGGAATATATTCATGCTCATTCACGCCCATCACAATGGACTTCACATCACCCTGGGCAGGTGCGGTGATTATTACCTTTTTTGCACCGGCCTTCAGGTGGCCTGATGCCCTGCTGCCGTCCGTGAACAGACCTGAAGATTCTATAACCAGTCCAACGCCCTCCTGCTTCCACGGAAGTTGAGAGGGATCAGCCGACGCAGGCATGCATTTTATCCTGTGACCGTCAATAACGAGGATGTCAGCCTCTTTTTTTGAAGGATCGGTTTTTGCGCTTGATACATCATGTCCGAATTTTCCGCGTATGGAGTCATATTTAATAAGATATGCAAGATAATCCGCATCCGAGGAAAGATCTGCCAGGGCCATGATATTAATCTCTCTACCCAGGAGTCCCCTGCTGCAAACCGCACGTAGGACAGTGCGTCCGATACGTCCGAATCCGTTAATTCCAATCTTGATTGACATTGTTATCGTCCCGAAATCAGAAATTTTATGCTATGTATAAAAGACAGGATAGGCAAGGTCAAGGCATTTGTGCATTATAAATACAAGGCCATTGAAAATAAAATGACATCTTACAATGGCCCTGCATAATCCGGATTGAACTATTTTTCATGAACTGATGTCCTGAAATAGCCAGGTGCTCAAATATCTTTCCCCCGTATCCGGCAGGATAACCACGATGAGCTTTCCCCTGTTCTCCGGACGTTTTGCAACCTGTAATCCTGCCCAGAGCGCCGCCCCGCTGGAAATGCCTGCAAGTATGCCTTCCCTTTTAGCGAGCTGGCGGGCGGTCTCTCCCGCGTTATCATTGGAGACCTGGATGATCTCATCGATGGCATCCCTGTTAAACACCTGCGGTACAAAGCCTGCGCCTATGCCCTGGATCTTGTGAGGCCCCGGTTTTCCGCCGGACAGGACCGGGGATGCCTCGGGCTCCACGGCAATGGCCTTGAACGAAGGCTTCCGTTTCCTGATAACCTCGGAAATACCTGTTATTGTTCCGCCTGTGCCTACGCCTGCCACCAGGATATCGACCTTTCCGTCCGTGTCGTTCCATATCTCCTCGGCAGTAGTCCTTCGATGGATATCGGGATTTGCGGGATTGTTGAACTGCTGGGGTATAAAGCTGTTAGGAGTGGAGCCTGCAAGCTCTTCTGCTTTTTCTACAGCGCCCCTCATTCCTAGATCGGAAGAGCACACG
>JBFYXR010000415.1:0-4422 GCA_041310455.1 Desulfobacteraceae bacterium
TACCGCCGGGCAGCGATTCATCCATCAATTTCCAGGCTTCCCCTACAAGGATCCCTGATATCCCGGATAAGTATTTCCCCGACCTCTTTGAAAAGCGCCCGTACATGGATAAGGTTCCATCCATGAAGGGCAAACGCGCCAACTGGCATGTGCTGGAGAACGACCTTCTTATATGCAATGCCTGTGTAACCGCTAAATACCGAAAAGGCAGCGAGTATTTTGTCGACCTTACCTGGTGGGACATAACACTGGACAACTATATTATCCAGGAAGGCTTCGCTACGGTAAAGCTGCCTAAAAAGGCGTGATCATGTTAATAAAATGTGCGGGAAGACAGAGTGCTTCTTTCTGTACGATATCATGGTTCATTTTTTAATTAATGGGAGTTTTCTCCTCCCCTTAGGATAAGGGGAGGATGGGAGGGGTTACGTTAGGAAGACCATGAAATCAATCAAAATAGTTTTTGGAAGGCGCCAGTTTCTGATCGCCCTCGTTACTCCCTTCCAACTCTTACAATCCTTCAACCCCTAATTATTATTTGCCTTTTTTCGGCATGATTCTTGAATAAATATTTTGTCTTAAATGTGCTTCTTTGCTATAATGCGGCATATTAACTAACCAGTCAGTGTTCATCCTGAAATACCTCGGATTTATGCTATCAAAAACAGCCGATTTATGGATGGGCGCCAGTTTGAATAAAACTTAAAATATAACCACACCTAAGCAGGGAGCGTATTAAAATGCCTTCCAAGGCCCTTGAAGTTAATATTGAATGCAGCAGGGTGGATGTCACCATAAGCGAGAGATATGAACCACTTAAGGAAGTGATGTCGAAGTATCAGGGCATCATGGAGGGGCTCAACACCTTTCTCACCGAGGTTTGCCACCCCTACAGAAACTGGGCTTTTATTGTGAAGGAGGCAAGGGGATATTCGCTGGACTATTTCCATCTCATGACAGGCCACCCCAGGGGGCCTGTATCAGCTCAGCTACTGATCGATATCTTTCTGGAGGCCCTGGTCTCCGCGCCCGATGCTGATGTCAAGGCAGACGCAGTCGATAATCTGCTCCTCTTTCTGCAGAAGATCGTAAGCAGTTCAGGAAACGATATTGCCGATTTCTCACCTGCCCTGGGATACGGCTTTAACAGGATAAGCTGTCTTGACAGGGATAACTTCAGCCTTTTTGTTAAGAGCTATTATCAGCTGAACAGGATGATCAAGGTGTTCGCGGATACAACGCCCCCCGAAGATTGCCTCAACCAGGCAGATCAGCTGCTGGTGAAATACCTGAAGGATTCCTATGAGTGGTGGCTTGAGGAGGAGGATCCTTTTATTTGGTTTACAAGGGAGGTTAACCACGGGGCTGCTTATTCGGACACTGTTAAAGAGATATTCAGGCCGATCTCCCATGAGCAGTTGAAATCCTACCAGTATGAGCTTGAGCAGGCGATGAAAGAGAAGGGGCATGACCTGCGATTGCTTCAGGAGGGCCTGGCGCACCTGCCGGGATACAGGCAGATCGCCGATGTTTACAGGGACCTTCCAAGAAAGCTTCAGAGGGCAGGCCAGGAGACAGGCTACGGCGATTACTGGAAACTGATATTCCTGTTTCATATCATGAACAATGCCGGGCTTTCTTCGATCCATGAAGACACATTAAGGGAGATCAACCGGATACTCTCCTTTTTAATCGGGAGCCTGAAACCGGACCAGATGAAACCCCTGATAAACAAGACATTCGATATTCTGAGGGAAAGTGTGAGGAAATATCCGGGGACCGCCCTGAACTGCATGCAGAACGTGGGCAAGGCCATATACAAGACCGACGAGAGCGATCTTGTGGCATATTTCCTGGATTCCGTCATCGAGCTGGGTTTTCAGACTCCGGACATGAAGGGCGTCAGCGACAGGTGGCAGGTGATGGTCAACCCAGCCCACATACAGAACATAAGGACCTGGATGGAGATCATTGAGCTTAATCCCAAATGGTCCAAGAAGATGATTTCGTCCCTTATAATCTACCTGTCTTTCTGCGGGGTATATATCAAGGATACCGACCTTTTTCCGAGGGACATCACATATTTCCTGAACAGCGATATAGGGAACGTATACAACCTCACCAAGCAGCTGATGCGTCTCTTCCCCGTGTTCTTTAACGACATAGGCGCCGAAGGGCAGCTGAGGGACATATCAACAAAGCTTGATGAGATTTCCCTGCGCAAGGACGCACTGATCCACTTTGTGAGAAAGCAGAGCCATGTTGAGAGCAGCAACCAGATAGTGTCCCTTATGGAAGGTACCCTGGAATTCTGGCGGACCGGTAAGAAGGAGGGGGTTGAACCCTTTATGCCTCAGGTCGTTTACTCCGAGATCTTCACTGAGGGGCCTCATGTGGACGGGGTCCACAGGATTGTTCAAGGGCTCTTTGAGGCGGAGGGATTAAACGAGATACAGGACCTTCTGAAAATAAATGATGATCAGATCAGCAGGGCCGTTGAGGGGATGACGGGCTTTACGGAAGATGACCTGGAGAGGGTCAGGCTTGCCGTATCATTCTACAGGCTCCTTCACAGGAAATACACCCTGGATTTTCTTGAGATCGACGACTACCTTTCAACACTTCAACAGAGCGAATTTCCGGATATCAGCGAGCTGAGGACCGCGCTTGCCGGATCGGATACGAGGAATAGACTTTTCAATCTTCTTTCCTATCTTGAAAAATTAAAAGGCTCCATCCTCTCCGGGGACAAATTTGATATACGCGAGGATATATATCACAAGCGTCATTTTACCGTGGACATCCCCTCCATGTACGGAAGCTATTATGAGAAGAAATTTGACACGCTGGGGCTGACCTTTCGTCTCGAATCACTTGCAAATACCCTTTTTGAAGAGCTGGTGGCGGGGATTGATCTTGAACTGATCACAAGGGACACCTTTTTCCATATCCATTCTTATCTGGTGCTTTTCAACAAGGCGCTGAAGCTTGACGGTCTTTTATCCTCGGAGATAGACAAGCAGCTGGAGCTCCTGAACAACTCTCTGGGGATTGCCGGGTTTTCCTTTACCCAGTTTCTCGATATCTTCCGCGGCTTTTCACAGGCGGTCAGCAACATAGTGAATGACTATTTTACGGCCATCCATCAGCAGAATCTCATAAAGATAATCAGGGCGCTTCCTCAAGGGGAGCTTCTTCCCAAGTACATGCCGGTCGGCGAGAACTTTGATGAGAACAAACTGATACACAGGGTGTCAGAGGTGTTTTTAAGGGAGAGAATATCATCGTCGCTCGGCCTTCAGCAGCTTGATGTCTTTTTAGGTCGAATCATGAACACCCTGTTCAGACAGGCTGATAAGCTTCCAAAGAATGAACTGGACCTCCTGTTAAATTATGATCCCCAGAAGGCAGTCACTCCTATTTTATCGGAAAATAAAAGGGGTTCCAGCCTTATTCACCTGGGCAACAAAGGCCTTAACCTGGTTAGATTGAGCAAATACGGCTTCCCCGTTCCACCGGGATTCATTATAACCACCGAGGTGTTCAGGTACCGTGAGGTCATAGAGACCTATCCGCCGGCCTTTAAAAATCTCCAGGACCAGCTTAACAGGGAGATATCGGTCATTGAGCTGATTACGGGAAAATACTTCGGTAAGCCGAAAAATCCGCTGCTATTTTCAGTAAGGAGCGGGTCGCCCATATCGCTGCCCGGCATGATGAATACATTTCTTAATGTCGGGATCAATGAAAAGATAGTCAACGGGATGATTTCCATGACAGGAGAAGAGTGGTTCCCATGGGACTGCTACAGGAGATTCATGCAATCCTGGGGCATGACCTTTGATCTTAAACGGAATGACTTTGATGATATCATAGGCGGATACAAGGAACGGTTAGGCATACCCCACAAGATAGAATTTTCCGGGGATCAGATGAAGAGGATTGCCCTGTCCTACAGGGATTTTATTCTGGATCACGGCATTAAGATTGAAGAATCGCCCTTCAAGCAGCTTTATCTGACCATGATAAAGGTCTTTGAATCATGGAACACATCCAAGGCCAGGACATACCGGAAGATAATGGGCATCTCGGACGACTGGGGAACGGCGGTGACGATCCAGTCAATGGTTTACGGGAACCTCGGGCCCAATTCAGGGTCAGGGGTGGTCTTCACGCACAGCCCCAGGGTTTCCGAGGATATCATCAACCTGTGGGGAGATTACTCACTGGGCAACCAGGGCGAGGATGTGGTTTCAGGGCTTGTAAAGACGCTGCCCATATCCAACAAGCAGGCAGAGATAGAAAACAGGGAGTCTGACAGAACTCTTGAAAATGCCTTTCCAGGGATATATAAGAGGATAAGAAATCTTGCAAAGGAACTTATTTATACAAGGAACTGGAGCCCCCAGGAGATGGAGTTCA
>JBFYXR010000417.1:0-7062 GCA_041310455.1 Desulfobacteraceae bacterium
TCGCCAGCCGGGCTGGTGGGCTCTTACCCCGCCGTGTCACCCGTGCCTGGGCATTTGCCCCGGCGGTCTGGATTATGTTGCACTTTACTTCCCGTTGCCGGGACTGGACGTTATCCAGCATCCTGTCCTGTGGAGCCCGGACTTTCCTCCCCCGTGCCTCGCGGCACGGCAGCGGTCATCTGTCCTGCTTTAACATGATTCGGAATGTTATCAGTTCAATCATGATTTGTAAAGGATTTGCGAACCGGGAGCAACTTTTACCTTGCCCCCTGCAGATACGCCTGCCTCTCATCCTGGGGCAATTTTTCAATGGCGTAACGCGGCATTGTGCGAGGAACATCCTGTAGCATCTGTCCAGAAAGATCGCTTCGATATGCGGGTCCCTCTTGCCTGTCTTGAAGAACCACTGGGAATGGGCCGCTGTTTCCGGATTGCCCATATTCTTCAACATGGTTATGATCCGGCCCGTACGATTGTCCAAAATAATCTGAAACCATTATCCTAAATTTCAAAAGAGATATCTTAACACTCGTCATGCCCGCGAAGGCGGGCATCCAGTGTTTTTATCCTTTAACGTTACCCTATGGATTCCCGCCTTCGCGGGAATGACGGTTCTAGATATGCTATCAGTTAAGGTCTTAAAAAGGATATATTTATCTACTTTTTGCTCGGGGCCTCCTTTTTAAGCGCCCCTGCTACCGCCTCTGCCCAGGCGGTAATTACAGCCCAGTCGCGGAAATCCCCGAAGGCCGCCTTCACATTGTTTACCATCCATTTTTCAATAAAACCCAGCTTATTCACGTCAAGCGCGCCGTGGAACACGCTGACCTCCCTTGGCCTGATGCGGTCAGCAATGGGCTGAAGGGCCTTGGGGAAGCGCCAGCCCTGCAGCAGCGCAATAGGATCGCCCTGGCCGGTAGGCCCGCTTGAAAAAAGCCACACAGGCATCCTGGCCAGTATCTTCTCGTTGCTCTTGAGAAATCCGGAGGCCTCCCTGCGCCACTGTCCTATGTAAACTGCGCTTCCCAGCACCACAGCCTGATAGGAGGCCAGATCCCTGACGCGGTGCACAGGGACAACATCAACAGTCAGACCGGCATCCCGAATCACCCGGCCTATCTTTTCGGCAATCTCTGCCGTAGCCCCGAACTTTGTGGCAAAGGCAACCAGAACCTGAGCAGCCATATTAAACCTCCTGCAACTTACTGGATTTTTTCAAACTCGCCCTTTCCTGCACCGCAGACCGGGCATTCCCAGTCCTCGGGAAGGTCTTCAAAGGCGGTACCAGGGGCAATGCCGTTCCCCGGGTCGCCTTCAGCAGGGTCATATACATATCCGCACGGGACGCATGTCCATTTATCCATATAGATCTCTCCTTTCATATTAAAAGTTGTTCGGTCCTGAAAACATTTTCATAATGGAATATTTTGAAAACAGTAAACCCTTTATTATTATCCCTAAAAATCATAATATATGGAAAAATATCATTCTGCAACTCAAACAAAATATCCATCTATACAAACAGGGCATTATGAAAAAGAATTTTTTTCGAATCCTAATCATGATTATTCTATTGCTTTCTGCTGCAGGAATCTTTCAGAGCTATAAATCCCTGCCATCCGGTGTTGACTACATGGGAGAGATGAGGGCAGTTTCTGCCGAAGATGTAAGCTTCCTGTATGACCTGACCTATGAAAAAAACGGCGCCAGGGTTCATGAACAGCATATCTTTGACAGGATCTTCTCCCATATTCGGGGGGCACGGGAATATATACTCATTGACATGTTCCTGTTCAACTCCTATCTCGGCAACTCCGGCTCCTCATTCAGAAGCCTCTCACGGGAGCTGACGGATGAGCTTGTTGATGCAAGTAAAAGGAATCCCGGCATCAGGATTGATGTAATTACAGACCCCATAAATACCGTATACGGGGGTGCAGTCTCACCTGAGATTCAAATGCTGAAAGAGCATGGCATCAACGTCATAATAACCGACCTGAAATACCTCCGGGACAGCAACCCTCTTTACTCATGCATCTGGAGGACATTTATCCGGTGGTTCGGCAACTCACCCGGCGGACAGCTCCCGCACCCGTTCTCTGCATCAGGCGCTGACGTACCCTTGAGGAGTTACCTGGATATGCTCAACTTCAAGGCAAATCACCGGAAGATATTCATGGCCGATTCAGGCGACTCATATGTATCCGTTATAATGTCGGCGAATCCCCATGACGCAAGTTCCTCCCACTCGAATACAGCCCTTGAAGTCAGGGGGGGAATCGGGCCTGATCTCTATAATACCGAAAAGGGTGTGGCATCATTTTCCGGCGGGCGGCTGTCAGAGACACGGATTTCTGCACACCCCGATGACGGGGGGGACCTGCATGTCCGCGTGATAACGGAAGAGGCCATATACAAAAAAGTGATAGAGGAGATCATGAGCACAGGTTCAGGCGACAGCATAAGCATAGCCATGTTTTACCTTGCGGAACGCGGGGTGATCCAGGCCCTCTCGAATGCCGCCGGACGCGGTGCGGACATACGCATTATCCTGGACCCCAACAAGGATTCCTTTGGCTATAAAAAGACAGGCATACCGAACAGGCCTGTTGCACGTGAGCTTTTAAACAAGGCCGGCAACAGAATCCGGGTGAGATGGTACAGCACTGCGGGGGAGCAGTTCCACAGCAAGATGATATATATAAGGCGTGGAGGGGATTCTACGATAATCCTCGGTTCGGCTAATCTGACGAGAAGGAACCTCAGAAATTACAACCTTGAGCTTGATGTCATGGTGAAAGGCAGCGGCGACAATCAGGTCTTTGAGGATGCGGAACAATGGTTTGACCGGATCTGGGATAACCGGGACGGCAGCTATACCTTAGGTTATGATGCCTATCAGGACAACTCTTTTTTGAAAACAGTGATATACAAAATACAGGAGAGAACAGGCCTATGCAGTTTTTAGAGGATACCGGAATATGATATCTGACGGACTATTCTATCGTCTCGATAAAGGCATCCTTTACGCCATCCAGGAGCTGAAATGATTTCGCCCTTATGCAAAAGATCTCAGCGCCAGGGTCCTCGAGGAAATCGGCCAGGTGGGGGTGTTTTTTAAGGAGCATTAAACGAACGGCATCTTTCTTCTCCGGATCGTTGAACGTCCGGAATTCTCCCCTTACGGTCAGGGCCTTAATGCGGCTCCGTTTCTGTCCCGTTTCATCCTCCCTGGTATCAATAAGAAGGCTGACTAAGGGATTCCGCATCAGGTTGATATATTTCATGGATTCCCTGTGCGAGACCATATAGATCTCAACTGCTTCCTCACCCGATACATAGGACATCAGGGAGCAATGGGGCCTTCCTTCTGCAACGGTGGCAAGTACGCAAAGATCATTTTTTCTGATGATGTCCTTCATCCTTTCGATCATTATTCACCTCGAATGATAATTACCATTAGAAAATTAATTACTTCTCAGAATTGGCCGGCAGAGCCGAGCCGGTGATCCAGCGCCGACTCATTGCCTGTCTTTTTTCTCTCCGAACAGGGGGAGGACCTTGCTGATCTTGAAATAGACCAGGTATCTGATCTGCTCCTGATTGGCCTTGTATGCCGGATGGCTGTCTTTTCGCCGTATCTTATTGATCAGCTCAGGATCTTTTTCCTCTCTGATTTTTTCAAGATACAGCCTCATGCCTGCATATCCTTCCTTAGATTCCATAAAAAGATAGGATGCATAGGGGTTCGATTTAAGGTTTTTATGCATCAGGCGGTCCGCCATGATAAAGGCTACGGTCTTTTCATTGATAAAATGCGGCCTCCCATAGACTGCCGTTCCCACCCTGCCCCCGGAATCGGCAGTTGCAATGACCCCGCGGCCTTTAGTCTTTTCAAAATATTCGCTCAGTTTCATCCTCTTCCCCCCTCTCCTTTTAAAAAAGATTATATAAAAGATGAGCTAATGATCCGGCAATTGTCCTGTCCTACAGGTCCTTGCTGACAAAATCAGGATAAAGTTTCTTAACGCATTCAGGACATATGCTGTGGCTGAACTCAGCCTCAGAGTGCTCCCTGATGTAGGATTCTATCTGTTTCCAGTAGCCTTTATCATCGCGAATCTTTTTGCAGGAAGCGCAGATGGGAAGCATGCCGCTTAATGTCTTTATTTTTGACAGTGCATCCCTGAGTTCAAATATCAGCCGTTCCTTCTCCGCCTCCGCTTTTTTGCGTTCGCTGATGTCATGCACAATCGAATAGAGAAAGCTTTTCCCGCTTACCATGACGGGCCCGCTATATACCTCCACCGGCCTCACCTCGCCGTTTGCCAGACGATGGTAAAAATAAAACTGTTTCCGCTGTTCGGCCTTTGCGCGGGCCATCTCCTCAAATACCTGTTCAGGGGCCAGGGTATTTATATCGGTAATATACATCGTCTTCAGTGTATCGCTATCATAACCATAGTACTCGCATGCGGCCGGATTGGCGTCCATTATCTTTCCGTTCTGGGGATCAATTATCAGCAGCGTGGCATGGTTGTTATGAAAAAAGCTCCGATACCTTTCCTCACTCTCCTCCAGGAGTTTCCCTGTCCTCCTCTCATCCGTGATATCCCTGCCGAAAACCGCCAGGTATCTGACGTCACAATCTTTTTCGATAACCGGATAGATTGAGTTCATAATAGTCCTGCCGAATCGCTCATCCTCAAACTCGACAGGTTTGCGTGTTTCCACAACCTGCTTAACTCTTTCTTTTCTGGCCTTGGCGATATCGGGCGGCAGCCTGTCGAACATGCTCCCCTGCTTTAATCCCTCCAGGTCGGTTCCCAGCCGGCTTGCGGTCGTCTGGTTTGCTATGAGAAGCATCCCGTCTTTATCCATTAGAAAGATTGTCTCGGCAACTGCCTCCATGATGGCCCTCAGTTGTTCTTCGCCTTTCTTTAGCTCATCCTCTGCCCGCCTGCGACTTGTGATGTCTGTATTGCTCGCCCTTCTTCCCCCGTAGGAGCCGTCTCTCAGGTAGACAGGCTGGCATCTGTGTGCCAGCCACACCGTATCGCCGTTTTTAGTAATGATCCGGTACTCAAGGTCCCTGCATGAATCAGGGGAATCTCGGTCGCATTCGGCAATATGACTCTGGATAATGCCCCTGTCTTCAGGATGTACAATCTGCCCGATCAGGCCCGGATTACTGATGAATTCAGAAGCGGTATAACCGGTAATCCTTTCGGAGGAAGGCGAGATATGCACAAGCTGCCTGTCAGGCCCCATCCAGTATTCCCAGTCATATGAAAAATCCGCGATTATCCGGTATTTCTCCAGACTGGAGGCATCTTCCGAAAGGAGCTGATTATCTTTTTGATTGAACTGAGATTTATCTGCCGGCGTCCTATGCCGGACTAAGGTGACTTCGAGGTCTGCAAACCTCTGCCGCAGGGCAGCCAGCTCATCGATAAGCTGCTTCTTTGTCATGGCATCATCTTTCATTTTAAGTCCCCCCCGGCCTTAAATGATTTTTCATTCATTATACCTTCAGGACAGGAAATTACAAGACATGTTATTCAGGAGGATTGTTTCAAATACCTGTGCAGGGGGATTTTAATTATGAAAGAACGAAGGGAACGGGAAGGGTATATTTCTGGCGATTTTTGACGCCGTTTTTCTCTCCGGGTATCCAGTCAGGCATGGACTTTACAAGACGCAGGGCCTCATTGTCGCACAGCCTGTGAAGACTTTCCTTTACTCTCGCATCACTGATTTTGCCGTTTTCATCCACAAAAAACTCAACCACAACCTTGCCTTCTATGCCCATTCTCTGGGCCACCGGGGGATATTTCAGGTGTTCGCTCAGCCACTTTGCCAGTACTTCATTCCCGCCGGGGAATTCAGGAGGCCTGGAAGTGGGGTCCGGCGCCTCCACTTCTTCGACCGGAGGAATGGGAGCTTCCACCACTACCGTTTCCACGGCTTCGAAGTCTCCGGCAGCATCGCCGGCAGAGTCTATATTTTGCGAGACCTCCTCCATTGTCATCATCTCCTCGGATTCATCCACTTCCTCCTGAGTAACAATCGGAGCGACGTATTTCTCAACCTTCGCCTGCTGCACAACCTGTTTTGGAGGGATATATATCTTTTCGATAGGCGGAGGCGCCGTCAGTTCGTTATAGTTGATTACACGCACCTTCTTTATTTCCTGCCCCTGTGATTTTTTATCGCCGAATATCCGTGGTCCGACCATGCCCGCCAGAGATATGAAGACAACTATCAGTGCAGAGGCTGCCAGGCAGTAGGGATAGTTGTGCCTTAACAGATATGCGCCATAATCCTTGCGTCTGTTTTCAAAAACAAGATCATCCCAGCAGCTTATTGATTTACCCATATCCCTGAATGTCTTCTATCGATAAAAACCGCCTGATGCAGTTTAATTAAACCTCTCAAAAGCAACAGGCATGCAATGTTCTGTTATATCATTTCATTGTGTCATTAAAACTTCGCTTAAAGGCAAAGCTGTGTTTTTCACTGTCAATGGAAACTGTAATTTGAAATCTGCCTTCCCCATCCTTGTTCATATCGCCCGCATCGAAAGCCAGTATTCCGGTATAACTGCTGTCAGGCGTTATGGTCTGCGGTTTTATGAAAACCCCCGGCAGCATCTCCCGAAATATTTCATTCTGCCGACGCATTGCCTCTATGTCATACTTGAGATCCTGAAGCCTGTCCGTCGCAGTCTCGCTGTCAATGATGCCGTTTGTACTCAGGTACCAGATATCATAAAGGGTGGAATAAATAAATTTCTTCTCATTATCATTGTAGCCCTTCTCAAGATCGACAATAAAGTCATCAAGCGATTGTACATTGATTCTTTCTGAAGTCAGATCTTCTCCATTCCCTTCAAATATCATTGATATATCTTCATCGCTTATACTGATAGGCCCTTCTCCATCATTTTCAACAACCAGTATGAACATAGCTTTGTCTTTTGCAAAATCAAGCACCGAATAGGGAGATAATGAAACGAAATGTTTCTTCTGTGACACAATAGTCCCGTCGTAGCCTGTCTTC
>JBFYXR010000423.1:0-11614 GCA_041310455.1 Desulfobacteraceae bacterium
TTGATCTAGCTGCTAAAATAGAAGAACTTGCGGGATCGCTCTTCGATGAAACTGCCTGATATCGGCCTTGACACCGCAAAAATCTTTACAAGTCGAGAATATATAAAATTGAAAATACTAATAGTCGATGACGACAGAAATCTATTATCAGTTCTCAAGACCATCCTAGCTGAAGAAAACAATGATGTTGCAACCAGCAGCGATGGAGGGGCAGCTATTGACCTCATCCGGAAAATAAAATTTGATCTTGTGATAACCGACCTTATGATGCCTGGAACCAACGGCCTTGAGGTTTTAAGAGAAGCCCGCAAAATTGATCCTGACATACTGGTCATCCTGATTACAGGTTTTGCATCCCTTGAGACGGCGGTACAGGCCATCCGTGAAGGCGCATATGACTACATTACAAAACCCTTTAAGCTTGATGAAATCAAGATCATAGTCAATAACGCCCGCGAAAAAATATTATTAACGCGTGAAAACAAAAATCTCATTATGGAATTACAGGAGGCATATAAACAGCTCCAGATAATCAAGAACAGTATCAACGCGAACAGCCTTCGCGAGGAAATAAATGGAGAGGAACCCGACACAGGGCCTGCAGAAAAGGAAGTTTATATTTCAGGAAGCATGCTGCCCCTTTATTATACTGAAAATATGCAGGATCTCAATCAACCTGTGCTGTCTCATCTGGAACGCGCGGCTGCGCTGAGAGAAAGAGGCCTATTAACAGAAGAGGAATTCAGCCTGTGCAAATCGAAGCTATTCAGGAACATCAAACAGTGACCGAGCCTGATCTCAGCAAGTTGAAAGTCATGGTCGTTGATGATGAAGCAATGATCTGTGAGACCCTGAAGATATTTTTCCATAGCATGGGGATCAGCGACATTAAAACCGTTGAATGCGGCGAAATGGCGCTGTCAGAGATTGAAAGAACCAGATATGATTATATCTTCATGGACCTTATGATGCCGGGCATCAGCGGGATAGACACGCTCATACAGATTAAGAAAATTCATCAGTATACGAATGTTATCATAATGACCGGCTATCCCTCCATGGATACAGTCATAAATGCGATGCGAAACGGCGCCGCTGACTTTCTGATCAAACCGTTCCGTCTTCAGGATATTAAGATCATCCTTGAGAGAATACATAGATTTCAGGTCCTGATGGAAAAGAACTGGCTCCTCCACCAGGAACTCGAGGGAAAAAAAGAGGTTGAAAAACTGAACCTGGAACTGGGAAAAATGATCGGCCATCAGTCCAGAATGTACGACATTGTAGACTCACTATCCAGAATAAGCAAATCTGAAGACCTCTATAACTTTATTGTCAACAAGAGTATCGATGCATGCAACGCAGGAAAGGCATGCTTTATGATCTACGAACATGGAGAGCCTGAACTCATGGTGCTTTCCCAGCATGGACTTATGGATGTCGGCCCCGGGACGCGAATAGTCCTTAATGCTAAGTCAAACGGGAGACTCTTTCTGGATGGACGCTTTCTGGAAACACATTTCGGCAGTTCATATGAAGAAGGATTATCACTTTCATGCAACGGGACAGGCAGTAACTGCGGGATTATCGCCGTGCCTTTTCACATACGAAACGAACCGTTCGGCGTCCTTATCGTGGGAGGCAAAAACAGCGGGTGCACTTTTAATGATGAGGACAAGTTTATACTCATGTTTATCGCTGAAAGAACCGCGCTGAATATTGAAAATATTGCCCTTTACAACAACCTCACCCATAGTCTGATGGCCTCACTCACCTCACTTGTCAGCGCCATTGAAGCCAAGGACCCATACACACAGCAGCATTCTTCCAGGGTTACCGAATATTCAATCAAGATCGCTTCTAAAATGGGATGCAGTCATGACGATATCAGCAGGTTGGAATCCAGCGGGCCTTTGCACGACATCGGAAAGTTAGGAATACATGACAGCATACTGAACAAGCCCGGCCTGTTGACCCCGGAAGAGTTCGAAGAAATAAAAAATCACCCCCTGATAGGCGTCAACATAGTCGCTCCTCTGGGATTTGATCCTCAGGAACAGGCTATTATCAGGAACCATCACGAAAGGTGGGACGGAAAAGGCTATCCTGACGGCTTATCAGGCTCAAACATCCCCAGGCTATCCAGGATACTGTCGGTTGCTGATTCCTTTGACGCCATGAATTCCAACAGGGCTTATCGAAAATCATTGCCCTTTTCAGTATGCATAGGAGAGTTGCAGAAAAACAGCGGTACACAATTTGACCCTGAAATAGTTGAAGCGGCAGTCTCGATTTTCTCCAGTGATCCTGAAATATCACGCCAGGTTTTATGTGTCCCATCATATAAAGCTATCACTTAAAAAAGTCTTTTTTATTCCTTTCATATCATAATAATTTTCGTTATAATGCCCCCATAATTTTATATTTCCGGAGCATCGCTCATGAAAGACGGCAACAAACGCAACTATTTCAGGGTTGACATATCAATTCCGGTCAGATGGCATGTCTTAAATCAAGCTGAAACAGATCTTGCAAAAAAAGGATTTGGCTGCACACTACTGACTCAAAACATCTTCAAAACCAGGCTTGAGGAAATGCCGGAAAAGGCATCATCCGTCAGGAACGATAAGATCGATCATTCCCTTCAGCTGCTGAACATTAAACTTGACTATATTATCCATATGATTATGAACGAACCCGCCGGATCGACCGGGAAAGACAGGATTGTTGAGATAAGCGCTTCAGGCATAAAATTCATAACGTCTGAAAAAACCGATCCCGGTGTTTTTTTAAAGGTGAACCTTTTAATTCCGGGCGCTCCACATTTCCAGGTGGAACTTATCGCCGAGGTGATGAGGGTTGAAGAATCGGATAATGAACACCTTGTCGCTTCAAATATTATGTGCATTGATGACGAAGCCAGAGAATTTATCGTAAAAATGAGTTTTGAAAAACAGCGAATTGACATACGAAGAAATAAAACCTGCAGGGAGGCCGATAAAATTGATTAAACTTTCAGTTGATAATCTCGTGAAATTATACAGACTGGCTTCGCTGGGCAAGCTTGTAGGAGGGCTTATACATAATATCAACGGACCCATGCAGAATCTCGGCCTTGATATTGAGATGGCCTCTTATTCATTGAAAGACGAATCAAAATGGGATCAGAACACTCCTGGAACCATAATTTCAAGACTGAAGAGGATGGAAGATGAGCATGATAAAATAAATTCATTGATACGTGCAACATCCGCCAGAGTAGAAGACAAGTATGATCCCTATAACAGTGCCGTTTCAGATGTAAACGAATTTGTCAGACAGGAACTGGCCTATTTACATACGAATCTCTATTTCAAACACAATGTCCAGAAGGAAATCATAAACGCGGACAATCCTCCGCTGATATCAAGCCTGAAAAGGGGGGCACTAATATCATTAGGCTGGTTTCTTCAGAGCCTTGTTGAAGAGATTGAAAGACAGAAGATCGGGGGGTTAACCGTCAGGATTATTTCTGATAATTCAAAACTTAAGATATCATTTTCAACAAAGGGCGGTGAAGTTACGGAGGCCTTTATCGGACAGTTAAAATATGCCATGTCTTCCGAGGATCCGGTGAAACCGGAAGGAATGGACATGGGCATATTCCTGGCACTTTTAATATTCAGATCCGAAGGGATGATCCTTGAATTCAACCCTGAATCACCTTCTTCCGACCTGGAAATAATTTTTCCTTAGTGCTTCGATTCAGGCGAAAAATCAACATATTGCCTGCCTAAGGAGATCATGCCTGATATCAGAAGATCTACAGATAATCTCCTCTTTTAAACCTTTCAATCTCAACGCCCATCGTAGTTGCAACGTCTGATATTATTGTTTTAAGCCTGTCATCCATCTGTGAGGATGTCCCCATCTCCTTCAGTATATCCATCCTTTGCTCCAGCTGATCAACCAGCGGAGACAGGTTATCGGATGGGATGGATGAGTCTGCTAATTTTTCTGCATAAAAATCTACAAGATCCAGGGTGTCTTTCAGACCGCTCAGCACCTCCCTTTTATCACCAACGGGATCTTCCTTCAGTATTATCCCGACACCATTGGCAAAGGGAAGCTGGATATTGGCAGCGGCGTTATTCTCCCTGCTTGATGATGATGCGGTGATCTTATCCATGATTGTCTGAAAATCATTCTTTTCAGAGATATTTTTCCTGTCATTTTTGTCAGTCTGATTAAACAACACACTTTGGCGATCGTATATCTTCATTTTTTATTCTCCCCATAGGATGTGGACAAACATCAATTATTCATCGGCCTTCTGAAGATGAGACTGTCTGAAAGTCCAATTTACCATTTTTGCTGCAAAATGTCTGCCATAGAGAGCGGAATTTCCATTCCATCCAGTTTAAAATGTTCACTTCATGGAACAGCTTCAATAAAATATCAGGATTAGATAAATATATCAAGAAGTTATAATCAATTAAAATATTTTGTAAAATATTCCGCTGTCGTCGTCTTTAAATCAGCAGATGGATTTCCCCTGATAAATAAACAGAAAATTCCGGCAATCAGGAAAAATTTGCCATGCCTTTACAGGGTAGTTACCTCTTTTTCCTGATAAGCAAGGCCGCTCTTTTCACTTAATTTTAAAAGGGGCTCCCCCGCATCTTGGCTGACCTCTGACTGGGTTTATGATTTAATACAAGTCAGGGCAGCCTTTCAAAAAAATCAGCGGCTGCCGACGCAACCGGCAGTCGCTGATTCAAATTTTCCTATAAACGCAGAACTTTTTATGGGGAATTAACCATCATAAATTCGGAAACATAATTAAATGGACACCATCGGATAACCATTCAACAGGAATGTCTTCCATCATGAATGTTTAAAAGATCTTTTCCAGCTTTGCATTGAATGTTTCGGGAGTAAAAGGCTTGACAATGTAATTGCTTACGCCGGCCTGGACAGCTTGAATAACATTTTCCTTCTGGCCTTCTGCGGTTACCATTAAAAATGGGATATTTTTAAGGTTGTTGTCGGCCCTAACTGCCTTTAAGAGTTCGAGACCGGTCATATTCGGCATATTCCAGTCGGAGACTATAAGTCCGATTTTTTCCTTTCTGAGTTCCTTAAGCGCAACCTCTCCATCCTCAGCTTCAATCAAGTTGCTGAATCCCAACTGTTTAAGAACCCCTTTAATAATTCTTCTCATCGTAGCGAAATCATCAACGATTAAAACGTTAATTGATGTGTCCATAGTCTAAATCCTCCCCTTAATGAACTTGAATATTATGTATCTAATTTTATCGGAAATTTTACCAACAAACTCAACATAAAAATGATTCTTTTCTGCCAAATCATGTCAACTCTTAATAATATCATATTGTTATAGCATCATTAGGAATAAAAACATCATAAATTCTCCAGAATATTGTCGATAGCATCCTGATTTAATCCTTCTCCGGATCTCTGGGGACCTTTTAATTGGTTGAGGTAACGACTTACGTCTTTGTTCAATTCCTCATAGGACCTCGTAGGATCCTCCTTATGCTTTTTAATTTTTATCCCGAATGAGACTATCATCTCCTCAATCCGGTTTTCCATTGATCTTACAAGCTTAATAATCCTCTGAATTCTCTGGCCCACCAGGTCCTGGAAACTGAGAGGCTCCATCATTTTTAACGACCTCTCCTTTAGCATCTTCAGGACATCAACCTCGTCCTTGATCACCTTTATCGCATCCTCAAGATTTATTTCGACGGAATCCTCCCTTACTTTCTCCTTGAGAAAAGATCTCAAGATCTTTAAACGCCCGCTCGCGATCTCAGTCTGCTCCTCATTAATATCCATGATCTTCATGGTGCTTTCCTCAAGCGTCTCATTGATGCACTCCAGCTGATTGCTCGCCTCAGGTATGTCCCGCGCTGCTATCTCGACGATGTCAGGTTCTATTTTTGACTGGATATCCTTTCTGAAGTCTATGAGCTCCTTTGCGACTCCTTTCAGCTTATCCGACAACTCCATTGTAAGCAGTTCAAAGAATTCATTCTTTTTCATCCTCTGGATGACTTCTTTCAGCTGCTCGGCATCCTCTGATGAAAAGTCATTTATGCCTGGGTCAGTCTGCCTTTTAACAGGTAATGGCACAACGTTTCCATGCCCTTCTGCGGTCATATGAATTTTACATAAATGCCTGTGTCCGGTTATACTAATTCCTGAGATTGTGCTGTTGGGCAGTTCTTCAACATTGAAAAGCAGCTGATATTCAGTTGCGTTAAGGACGGATCCAGATTTGAGGAAAATGAAATATGGCCTGATATAATCTTTATTTATCTTTCCTTGAACGGGGTATGTCCTTCCGTTTAATTCCAGAAGCAAATCCTGATCCTCACCTGAAAAGACCAGATTTGCGCTGTATCTGGGAGTAATCCTCTCTATTTCATAAAGTTCGAGAGCCAGTTTCTCAATATCTCCGTCGATATTAATCATGATTACGTTTTTCATAGAATATATCCTCAAAATAGGCCGGTCAGGGCGGACTTCCCTGAGCTTTTTTCACTGTGACAGGCGGACTGACGCAGAAGGACCGTCATGCCCGGTCACACGGTTGCTGTTAATATTTCCGTTTATAAAAAACCGATCTAAGATGTCTTTGCGGTTCAAATCTCTGCGTTATGCCGGTAAGAGATTCGGTTGCCCCGATGATTAAATATCCGTCTGGTTCGAGTATGTCGGCAATCTTGTCGAAAAGCTTTTTTCGATCTTCATTATTAAAATAAATGGCCACGTTCCTGCAAAAAATGATATCGAATTTCCCTATCCCGGAAAACTGGCTCATCAAATTAAATTTCTGAAAAACCACCATTGCCCTGATGTCATCCCTTATTTTCCAGTTATTGTGGTTCAGGGTAAAGTATCTCTGTAGCTTATCCTTATCAAGCCCCCGCTCTATCTCAAACTTATTGTAATGCCCGTAGCTCGCCTTGGCAACTGCCTCATCGGATATATCGGTGCCCAGGAGTTTTATATTGTATTTTTTCATATTCGGCAGCAGTTCCTTCAGTATAATCGCGAGGCTGTAGATCTCCTGGCCATAAGAACATGCGGCGCTCCATATCCTGATTGTTATAGGCATAATGCCGGAAGATGTTGAGGTTCTTCTGTCGATCAGCTCGGGGATTATTTTAAACCTGAACAAATCAAAGGGTGAGTTGTCCCTGAAGAAAAGCGTTTCGTTGGTTGTTATCGCGTCGATTATTTTTCGTTCGATTGTTCTGCTGCTGTCAGTCTTTGCCTTATAGTAAAGGTCTCCATAGGATCCGCATTCCTCTGTATCCAGTATATCCTTTAACCTTGTCTCAATCAGGTATGTCTTCTTATCATCAAGGTTTATCCCTGATATTGAATAGATATACTGAGATAATATTTTTACTTCATCAGGCGTAATTTTTTTCATTATGCGTTATCCGCTTGACAACCTTAAGCGAGGTTAAATCGAGATACCAATTCAACAGGATGTCCCCTTTACCACGCTGCAAATCTCCGATGCAATCTTATCAAGCGGGGCAATAACATCTACTATCCCGCTGTCTATTGGCTTTTTGGGCATGCCATATACAGTGCAGCTTGCCTCATCCTGGGCAATGATCGTCGCTCCGTTGCGTTTCATCAAACTGAGCCCTGAAAATCCGTCCGATCCCATGCCTGTCATGATAATCCCGGCAGAACGTCCGACATAATGCTGGGCAATGGATCTGAACAGATAATCCACGGATGGCTTGCAACTGTTCTCCGGCGGGTCATCTGTTATCCTGATTATCCTGTCCCTGCCGTCCGGGCCGGCGACAATCTTCATCTGTTTGCCTCCGGGGGCAATGAATGCCACATTAGGCTGGATGATCTCTCCGTCAACAGCCTCCTTTACATCAATGGAGCATCTTGCATTCAGGGTCTTTGCAAGGGACTGAGTAAAAATGGGAGGCATGTGCTGCACTATCAATATGGGCACATTGATATCACCTGGAATTCCCGGCATCATCTGAGAAAGGGCCTTCGGACCTCCCGTGGAAATGCCAATACCGACTATTTCAGCCGTTTTCATTCTTCCGCCTGCAATGGAATTCATACGCCTTACAACGCCTTCAGACGTGTCCTTCGTCGCTGCAGGTTTCCTGCTGTCGCTTAAGAATGAGAACTTTCCTTCCAGTATGCGCCTTATCTCCTGCCGACGGGAAAATGCCTTCAGCATTGATGAAAGGGTGTTTCTGATCTGCCTTCTGCTTTCATCCATGCTGGTTGTTTCCGGCTTTGTTATAAAATCAAAGGCGCCCAGGTCCAGCGCCTGCATTGTAAGCTCCCCGCCCTTATGGGTAAGCGTGCTCAGCACAATAGCTCCTACGTCAAATCCTTCGGATCTGATGGATGAAAGCACATCAAGGCCGTTCATCTCGGGCATTTCTATATCGAGCGTCAGCAGGTCAGGCTTAAGGGAGGCAATCTTGGACATCGCGATCTTTCCATTGTTGGCAGTGCCGACCACTTCAACATCCGGAATTTCGCTCAATACCTCGCTCACAATCCTTCGATAGACCGCGGTATCATCGACAATTAGCACTCTTAATGGTTTTTTGCTGTCCACCATAAGAGATATGTTACTCCTTTCGCGGGATAATGAATTTCATTTGCAGGATCTAAAAAAGAAAGAATATCCAACGCTAGTTGTCTTCCTTTAAAACCTTTTCAACATTAAGTATTCCGATAAGACTGTTTTCTTTCATATAAACGCCTTCAAAATATTTGGCCTTTACCCCGCCGATATTCGCCGGCGGCGCCTCAATATTGTCTTCAGTTGTTCTTTCAACATCGCCTATGCGGTCAACAAGAAGACCTATATATTCATTTTTTGAATTCACAATTACGTTTCTGGTATCAGGGCCGATTTCAATGCTCGAAAGGCCCAATTTGATTCCGAGATCTATAATCGTCACTATCTGGCCCCGCAGGTTCAATATTCCTTTAACATATTCAGACGCCTGAGGAACAACAGTCATATCAAGGATCTTATTGATTTCCTGGACTTTTAGAATATCCATGCCGAAAAGGGCATTCCCGACATAAAAAGTCGCCATTTCAATACTGTTATTTGTCTTTTCAGCTGATTTTGACATCGATCAATACCTCCATCCACATATACAGGGTAGTCTATTTATTTTTATCAGTGTATTTTCTCAAAAAAGCATAGACGCTGTTCATGAGCTTTTCCTTGTCCAGCTTTATCTGATAATCATTAATTCCCAGTTCTTTTCCTTTTTTTATATCCTCATCGCCGGCCATGGTCGTCAATGCTATAATCGGGAGATGAGAAAACCGGTTATCGGTCCTTATCTTTTTTGTAAGACCAAAACCGTCAAGGTTTGGCATCTCAATGTCTGCAATAACAAGGGATATTTCTTTCTCATGTTCCTGCAGCAAATCCCATGCGATCAGGCCATCTTCTGCCTCTATGACGGTATATCCGTCTTCAAGCAGATAATCCTTAACCTGGCTCCGGAAGAAGTTGGAATCCTCCGCATAGAGTATTGTAGCGGCCTTGCCTTCAGATACACATACAACCTCTCTCTTCTCAAACCATGTCGGATTGACCGCCTCGACGATCCCGAAAATATTGATTATCAGCGTAGTGTGACCTCCGATAATAGAAGATCCCATAATGCCGGGCTGCTTGAGGGTGCTGTCATCTATTGTGAGCGACTGTTCGATTGCATCAAGCGGCGGAGTTGCCAGAAGGCCCATCTCGCGTCCTGCAAGCACAAAAACTATTACCAGCAGGTCGTCCTTGTCTGCCAGGGGTTTCACCTGGGCAACCTGCTCAATGGCAATAAGAGGGAGGCTTACGCCGCGGTACTGCATCACCCTCTTTCCCCCGACATTCTCGATCTGGGACTTTTTGATCTTTTCTATCCTCTCAACAAGCCCCAGCGGCACTGCGAATTGTTCATCTTCCGCATTCCTGAATACCAGCAGTGACTGTATATCCTTCAGTTCACTCGCCCTTTTCTCAAAGGCCAGTTCTTTCGCCCTGTCTGTGCCTTCCATGGAAGTCAAACCGGCCATCTGTGAAATGCCCGCAACATCAAGGATAAGCGCCACGCGGCCATCGCCCATTATTGTAGCGCCTGCATATCCTTTACAATGCTTGAGATGGCGGCCTAGCGGCTTTACCACAATTTCTTCGGAATCCTGCAGCTCATCAACAACAAGGCCGTATTTCAAGGCGCCCGTATAAACTACAACAATATTTACTGCGCTGTTGGCACGGTATCTTCTGTCAAAATCAGTCCGTCGTTGTTTTTCGTCGAGCTCATCTGCCTGGTTGTTTGCGGCAGTATTTGATGAATCATCTTTAAACAACGGGTTCTTCCTGGATCGCCTGTCGGCCAGATTCTGTCTCCTGTCCTTCTGAATTTCCCTGCTGCCGCCATCGACATAGGTCCGGTCGATGCCGATGATATCGGATAGCCTTATCAGGGGAAGAAGAGTACCCCTGAGCCTCACAACTTCGGCATCCCCTACCTTCTCTATCCTGTCCTTTACCTGAGCGGCAGGTATCCTGAACAGTTCTTCCAGGTTGACCTGAGGGATGGCATATCTCTCGCCCTCGACCTTGATAAGCTGACTTGGTATTATGGCAAGGGTAAGCGGCAGTTTTATCTTCACGATCGTGCCCTCCCCTATCCTGGAATCGATATCAACGATCCCGCCCAGTTTGTCGAGGTTGGTCTTTACGACATCCATCCCGACTCCTCTTCCTGAAACGTCGCTTACCTTTTCCGCTGTCGAGAGGCCCGGAAGAAATACAAGATTCATTTTTTCCTTCTCCGACATGGTCAATGCCTGCTTATCCGTGATCAGGTTCTTGGCCATAGCCGAAGCTACAAGTTTTTTTGGGTCAATTCCCCCTCCATCATCCCTGATTTCAACATTGACCTGCCCTGCCTCATGATAGGCCTTTAAACTTAAATGACCTGTAGTTGTTTTGCCCGCCTTGCTTCTTTTCGCGGGCATCTCTACGCCATGATCCACGGCATTTCTTACAAGGTGAGTCAGGGGGTCGCCTATCGCCTCAAGGATGGTCTTATCAAGCTCTACACCCTCCCCTTCTATCGTCAGAGTGACTTCCTTCCCCAGGGACCGAGCAAGGTCTCTTACAACCCTGGGAAATTTGTTGAAGATGTTTCCAATCGGCTGCATCCTTGTCATCATTATGGCTTCCTGCAATTCGGAAGTAATAAGATCCAGCCTCTGTCCTGAGGCATCAACCGAGTGCATATCTTTTAAAGAGATGGCCTGTAGAAGCTGATTCCTTCCCAGGACAAGCTCTCCAGCCAGATTCATAAGGGAGTCCAGAAGTTTGACATGCACCCTCAGGCTTGTTTCACCGGCGCTGACCTGCATGTCGGTTTTCTTTGACTCATTTGAAGCCTGATCACCGGCAGAATCCTGCATCATGCCGAAACCTGATGCCTGATTCTCCTTTTCCTGCAAGGGCGCGGAAGATTCCCTTGCTTCCGGTGAGGTCTCTTCCTGGATTTCCGGCTCCGCAGCCGCCGTACCTGAAACAGGC
>JBFYXR010000432.1:0-3076 GCA_041310455.1 Desulfobacteraceae bacterium
AAACTCTGGATTCCCGCTTTCGCGGGAATGACAGTTCCAGGTTCTCTATTCATATATATAGGGAATAGAGCATTTTTATTTGCTCTCAAAAGCAGTTCATCATTGTTTTGGACAAGATTGTATATTTTTACAAACATTTTTTCTTATGTATCAAAAGAAATCGTGTAGGTTCGACAATAAAAAAACCTGACTGAACGCCAGGTTTTTTATTTTCAGGTTATATCATGTAATCCTGAATGATCAGACAATGCCCATTCCGTTTATTACCGAAAGCATAACCCCCGCTGCTATCACGGAGCCGACCTGGCCGCCGGTGTTGGCGCCCATGGCATGCATGAGGAGGTAGTTTCTGCGATTGTACTTCTGCCCCTCTTTCTGAACAACCCTCGCAGCCATGGGATAGGCGGAGATGCCGGCGGCGCCGATAAGCGGATTGATCTTGCCGCGGGTTATGACCTTCATCAGCTTTCCAAAAAGCACGCCGCATACCGTGTCAAGACAAATGGCCAGAAGGCCGAGACATAAAATGAGAATAGTCTGGTATTTTAAAAATACCCTGCCGTCCATAGTGGCCCCGATTGATATCCCAAGGAGCAGAGTCACGACATTGGCGATCTCATTTGCTGATGCCTTGGTAAGTCGTTCCACTGCCCCGGACTCCTTCATCAGGTTTCCCAGCATGATCGTCCCTAAAAGTGGCAGGCCCTTGGGTGCGATCATACCCGCGATTACCGTTACCACTATCGGGAATATGATCTTGGTTGTTTTTGAGACCGATTTTTTCACGGACCCCATATTTATCTCCCGCTCTTCTTTTGTAGTCAGCAGCTTCATGATCGGCGGCTGGAAGACGGGGACAAGGGACATGTATGAGTAGGCTGCCACCGAGACCGCGCCCAAAAGGTGGGGCGCATATTGAGAGGTGACGTAAATGGCCGTTGGTCCGTCACAGGCGCCTATGATCCCGATGGATACCGCCTCCAGCTTGGTAAACCCGAGCGCAAGGGCCAGGGCCAGGGTCAAGAATATCCCGAACTGCCCTGCCGCCCCGAGCAGGAATATCTTAGGATTTTCAAGCAAGGGGCCGAAATCGGTCATGGCGCCGATGCCGACAAAAATGAGAAGCGGAAATATCTCGGTCATCACGCCTGCATCGTAGATAATCCTTAAAAACCCTTCTTCATCCATCAGCCCTGCCAAGGGGATGTTAACCAGGATGGCCCCGAAGCCGATTGGGACAAGGAGCAGGGGTTCAAAGCCCTTTTTGATGCCGAGATAAAGAAGAAGCAGCCCTACAAGAATCATCACTGGATTTGACCAGTGGAGATGAACAAATCCCGCAACAAGTCCATTCAATCCGCTCATAATCGCATCAAGCATATTTTATCTCCTTGGAGTATTATCCTTCTATATTTTTTCATTTTCTTCTTTATAAGGGAAAAGCCTTTTTAAAAGAAGCATGAGCAGACTCAATATCCACAGGGTAAGGAGCGTCCCTCCCATACCGACCACAACCATAGAAACGCCGAATGTCATATTGTCCATAGGTATACCCCCATTTAATAAAAGGTGCTTCATTTTTTGAAATCATAAACACGATTCTTATCTTATTTAGTGTTCATCCAAAAACATCTAATTTTGGATTCACGCTATCAGCTGTCAGCATTCAGCTTTAAGCTAAAGTCTTATAACTCAATCGGTTGGCTGACTGCTGATCGCTGACCGCTCCATCCATAAAAGCCTTATTTATGGATGGACACTATTTAGTAATCAGATTTTCCATACAAGTCAAGGAGATGTTCGCTTATATGTCAACGAACAATATTCCGGCTGCATTGAGACGTTGATTTTTCTGGAAATTATATGATTGATCGCAGCAAACCGCGAAAATGCAGGTCAACTTCAATAGGCGCATCCCCGGCCAGTCTCTTTGCCTCCTGCTCAACCTCTTCCTTTTCTCTGGGGTTATGGACTATCCCATGAAGGACAATTAAATCCCCTTCAATTTTTACATCCAGAGTGGAGATCTTCATAAAACTTCGGTTCATTGCGATGCCCGCCTTCACCCTTGCGGCAGCTGCCAGTGTGCGGAGTTTTTTCCGTGCTTCTTCGGTATTTGATTTCTCCTTCTCGGCAGATGCATCCAGGATGGTTTTTATTACCTCATCCTCCCTTTGAACGCCCAAATCAAATTTCATGTCATATTCATTCGCATCATCCCAGCGTTTTTTGTATATCAGGTAGACGGCATCAGACATCTCCCTGTCCGATTTCTCAATGACCCAGGATGCCGTGCCCCTGGTGAAATCCTCCTCCCTCATTATCCTTGCTATTCTTGCCTCTAAAGGCATCGTTATACGGACCCTCAGGGCGTAAGGAATATCCTTGAATATAAAATTACCCCCTCCTCCCATAAGAACTATCCTATCTTTCAGCCCGTAATTCAACATAATGCTCTGGGTCAAGGCCAAATAGCCGCGAAAAGACCAGTCATACCTCTCCCACACATTAGGGTAGTGGTGATCAAATTCCTCCGCTACTTTGCCCCATCGGCTCCCGATAGCCTTCATTTCATCGATAATTTTGCCTCTATCGACATACTCATAGCCCAGCATTTCAGCCAGTGATCGCCCGATCTCTTTTCCTCTGCTCCCGAACTCCCTGGAAATGGTTATAATACCCATACTCCCCCTTTTGCCTTCTGTTATTGCTTTTCTGATGATTCTAATTTGTAGTGCGACCTTTTCCACCGCATCAACAATTTACCGACGACTATTACGCCGGCGGCGAAAAAGAGCTGAAACCCGTACTCGAATATCCTGCCGGGATGAATTAATTGCTCAATAAAGGGATCCGTTATGATCATCTCGCCCCCTACTCTTCCAAGTATGGCTGCACCTATAAGGATAATCACAGGATACCTGTCCATGAGTATGGAAAGGAGGCTGCTCGTGAACACCACAAAAGGAATGCTTACAATGAGACCGAAAATAAGCAGGAATGGGTTGCCGTGTGATGCGCCTGCTACAGCCAGAACGTTGTCAACGGACATGGTGATATCGGCTATTACTATGAG
>JBFYXR010000433.1:0-8606 GCA_041310455.1 Desulfobacteraceae bacterium
GCACTATCCTGCTCGGGACAGACGACCAGGATGAGGACGGCATCAGGCGCTTTGTGGACTTCCTGATGGAGATCGAGCTTGACATGGCTGAATTTACAATACTGACGCCCTTTCCGCACACGCCCATACGGGATAAATTTGAAAGGGAGGGCAGGATCATCCATAATAACTGGCTGGACTACACCTGCGACAGGGTTGTGTTCAGGCCGAAGCAGATGACGCCTGAAACACTGGAAAGGATGTATCATTATGCCTGGGACACATTTTACAAAGACAGCAATCCGAGGCTGAGGATGAGCTACCTCTTTAAAAATGTTATTGCCAGTGAGATGGAGAAGGGCACCTATCGCCGATATAATCCCCGGAGGAGACGCTCCTTTAACAGAGAGGAGGGAGATGAGTAAGATACTCCTGATATCCTCAAACCTGTTTGTGTCCCCTTACCATGTATATCCCCTGGGGATGGCGGTTATCGCCTCCGCCCTTTCGGAAAGGGGGCACACACTCAACCAGTTTGATTCAATTGTCGGGGATAATCTTGAAGAACGCCTGAGGGAAACCATCAGGGATTTTTCACCGGATTTTGTCGGGATATCCATACGGAACATCGATAATGTCGACTCCCTGAGCCGTGATGACTCATGGTGCCTTTCAAACGAGAAGCGGATGGTCGCCCTTATCAGGGGGTGCACGGATGCACCGGTAATCCTTGGCGGGGCCGCCTTTTCCGCCCTCCCGGAGGAGATACTTGATTATGTGGGCGCTGACTACGGGGTTGTAGGCGAGGGCGAGCGGATAATCTGCGACCTGATAGAAACGCTTGAGAACGGCAGGGCTGCGCCGAGTATCCTTCATTGCCCGGACGCCTCCCTTGAGGGGGCGGAGATGTGTCCCCCCTTATGGAAAAAGGACCTCATAGAGTTTTATGTCAGTCAAAGCGGCATGGTGAACCTGCAGACAAAAAGGGGCTGCCCCTATAGCTGTTCCTATTGCGTCTACCCATCGCTGGAGGGCAAGCGTTTCCGTTTTCGCGAGCCGGAGGCCGTAATAGACGATCTTGAAAGGCTCCAGACTGTTTATAATGTTGATACGGTTTTTTTTACAGACTCTGTCTTTAATGACCCTGGGGGGCAATATCTTGAACTGGCCGACAGGATAATACTGTCGGGGCTTAAAATACGATGGGCCGCTTATTTCCGGCCGGAGGGGATCGGGTACAAGGAACTGGAGCAGTTAAAGCGTTCCGGCCTTTACGCGATGGAGGTGGGGACTGACGCGGGATGCGATGAGACCCTTGCGAGTCTCAAAAAAGGCTTCCATTTCGAGGATGTGATTGAATTCAACAATGCCTGCATAAAGGCGGAGATACCCAGCGCGCATTTCTTTATATTCGGCGGTCCCGGTGAGACTGAAAAGACACTGAATGAGGGCCTTAAGAATATAGGGCTGCTGGAAAAGAGCGTTGTATTTGCATATTCCGGGGCCCGCATCCTGCCGGGTACGGATCTCTATTTAAGGGCCATCAGGGAGGGCCTGCTTTCACAAAAGTCGCCCCTTCTAAGGCCTGTCTATTATTTTTCTCCCCAGATAGATATCGAGACCATGAACAGGACAATTGAAAGGGAGTCAAGGGGCCACCGGGGATTTATATTCCCTCCGGACAAGGGAAAGATGATGATCAGCGCAATGAATACCCTAGGGCACAAGGGCCTGCTCTGGGACAAGATGATATCCTTTTCCAGGGATGAAAACAGACGGAAACGGAAGATCTGAGAAATGAAGATGCCCGACTATTCAAACATACTGCTTGTTCACCCCCTGGGCTATAAAAAGGAGGCCTCAGGAAGGGATGTTTCAAGAATGGCAAACATTATGCCGCCCCTCGGGCTGGCAGGCCTGGCAGCCTATCTTGAAAGGGAAGGGGTTGACTCTGCCATAATCGATTATTACGCATATCCTGAATCGGACCCGGCGGTCGGCAGATATCTGCTTGAGAAAAGGCCTGCCTTTATCGGCATGAGCTGCACGACATCCAGCTTCCTTGACGGCATCAGGATCGCTAAAATGGCCAGGGGCATCTGTTCCGACATAAAGGTCATATTCGGAGGGCCCCATGTCTCCGCCCTCAGGGAAAAGATCCTGGAGGATTTCCCGGAGGTTGACTATTGTGTTGCCGGAGAAGGGGAGGTCACCCTCACGGAGCTTATAAAATCCGCGGGGGAAGACGCCGCATCCATACAGGGGCTGGTCTACAGGGACGGTTTGAACGGCATAGCCTCAACCGGTCATCGCGCCAACATAGCGGATCTTGATACCCTGCCCTTTCCGTCCTATGAAAGGCTGAAAGGGTACCCGGAGGCATATAAACTTCCCATCTTCAACTATCCTGCGACGCCGAACGCCAGCTGCATATCCAGCCGCGGCTGCCCCTATGCATGCACCTATTGTGACAGGTCCGTATTCCAGAGGAGCTTCAGATACAATTCAGCTGAATATGTCTATGAGCATCTGGCCTATCTCAAGGGGCATTTTGGCGTGCGCCATATTAATTTTTACGACGACCAGTTTACCTTCAACAGGGAGAGGATCATAGCCCTAACGGATATGATGATGGAAAAATCCCTTTCACTGACCTTCAATTGCGTGGTGAGGGCTGAGCACATTGATGCAGATCTTATCCGCCGGATGAAAAGGGCCGGCTGCTGGATGATAAGCCTCGGCATAGAGACAGGAGATGAAAAGCTGCTTGCCATGCACAGGAAAAATGCCGATCTCAGGATGCTGGCGGAAAAGATACGCCTGATCAAGCAGGCAGGGATCAGGACAAAGGGGCTTTTCATGCTCGGCCTTCCGGGAGAAACAGAGGAGAGCATTGATAAAAGCATCAGGTACTTTTTATCCCTCCCCATAGACGACCTCAATGTGGCAAAATTCACCCCTTTCCCCGGGACCCCTCTTTATCGGGACATTCATCAGCTGGGCGAGTTTGAAGAGGACTGGGAGAAGATGGACTGCATGAACTTTCTTTTCATACCGGAGGGGATGACCAGGGCGGTCCTGGAGAGACATTTCATCAGGTTTTACAAGGCCCATTTCCTGAGAATCAAAACCCTCTGGAACTATTTTACCATGCTCTGGCGTTCACCGGACAGCTGGGTGCGTTTCATGGGAAACCTTAAAGGCTTTATCACATTCGCAAGGAGCGACAGACGGCTGGGCGATATGTAGAAAGGCGCAAGGCGCAAGGCATGAGGCGCTTAATGAAGTCCATGGGTTATTAAAATTATATGAAAAGGAATTGCACCGGATTGGCGCATAACGACACAAAAATAATGATAGTAATCCCTGTCTATAATAATCCGTGGACATTAAGGGATATTGTGGCCCGCGCGCTCAGGGTGCATGACAGGGTATTGGTTGTGGATGACGGGAGCAGGGATACTGCCGCGGATTTATTAACCGGCCTGGATGTCCGTGTCATCCGCCACGGGAAAAACATGGGGAAGGGCATTGCTATCCTGACAGGGGCTGCGGAGGCGCGCAGGCTGGGGATGACGCATATTGCAACCATTGACGCGGACGGCCAGCATGACCCCGCTGATTTCAGAAGATTCATGCCCCTCATACAGGAAAACCCCCGGTCCATTATTATCGGCAGACGTATCTTTGATAAAACAGAGGTCCCCCGGCTTTCCGTCTTCGGCCGGGGCTTTTCAAATTTCTGGATGAGGCTCCAGACAGGCATCTCTGTCGGCGATACCCAGAGCGGCTTCCGCGCCTATCCGCTCGCGGTGCTTGAGGGATTGAGCCTGATGGAAAGGCATTATTCATTTGAGGTTGAAGTCCTTGTAAAGGCCGCGTGGGCAGGTGTGACGATCCTGGAGACGGATATATCCGTCTATTACCCCCCTCCTGATAAACGCGTCTCGCATTTTCGCGGTTTTCTGGACAATCTGCGCATCAGCCTCCTCAATGCCAGGCTTACCATGAGATCCATCCTTCCCATGCCTCATCGCAAGATCCATTTTAACGGCGGGGGGCAGCCGGTAACCGTACTTCATCCCATCAAGTCTTTGAAGGCGCTTCTGACCGAAAACGCCTCCCCTGAAAAGCTTGCCGCGGCAGGGGCGCTCGGGGTCTTCCTCGGGGCGCTTCCGCTCATCGCCTGCCATACCATTGTAATCATACTTGCCACGGGGTTTTTAAGGTTAAACAAGGTGGTTGCCGTTACAACGAGCCAGCTCTGCATGCCGCCCATTGTGCCTGCACTGTGCATTGAGGCCGGCTATTTCATGAGAAACGGGAGGTTCCTTACTGAGATCTCCCTTGATACAATAGGGTATCAGGCCCTCCAGAGGCTCTATGAATGGCTCATAGGGTCTTTTATTATCGGACCGGTTATGGGATTTATAGTCGGGATCATAATATATATAATGGCGCTGCTGATAGTGAAAGGCAAAAGGGCAATATATCGATAGTATGACAGAAAAACCACAAGCCAGGCAATGGACGAGCCGCAGCATAGGCTCAACCTTTCAGCATAATATATTCTATGTTCTTATCAGGACAGGGGGGTGGAGGCTCGCCTATTTTATCCTTCACTTCGTTGTCCTCTATTACATCCTGTTCAGGCCTGCCGTCAGAAAGAGATGCAGCTATTACCTCTCCCGCAGATTCCCGGCAGAAAAATCCTTCCGGAGACTCGTCAGCAGCTATCGTCTGTCCCTTGAGCTGGGGAAGATCCTGATCGACCGCGCCGTCGTGGGGATACTGGGTGTTGACAGGATAAAGGCATCATTCAATGACAGGGAGATCCTACTTGACCTTATCTCTGAAGGGAAAGGGGTTATCTTCCTGATGGCCCACGTAGGGTCCTGGCAGGTAGCCCTGTCGGCATTGCACTTCCTTAAAATCCCTGTCAATATGGTTATACACAGGGAGGAAGGGGATATTGACAGGCATTATTTCGAGCATCAGTCAATGGAGTGGCCCTACAGGGTCATAGATCCTGAGGGTTTCCTCGGGGGCACACTGGAAATGATGGAGGCGCTGAAAAAGGGAGAGGCCCTATGCATAATGGGAGACCGTATTTTCGGCAACCTGAAGAATGCCCTTGGCGTCAGGTTTCTGGGTGAAAATGCCCTGTTCCCATTCAGCGCCATGAAAATTGCCTCAACCTCCGGTGCGCCGGTCGTTGTTCTTTTCCCCTATAAGGCCGGAGCAACCGGATATGGTTTAAAGCTGGCAAAGGTCATCCGCGTTCCCGCGGGGCAGGGCAGGTCCGGCGAACAATTCCTTCCTTATCTCGAGGAGTATGTCCGCGCGCTTGAAAAATTCACAATGGAATATCCCTTCCAATTCTTCAATTTTTATGATATGTGGAAAACGCCTTATGTAAACTAAACAACCGGGGACCCGACTGAATGAACCTTAATGAAGAGCTGAAGAAGATAATTGTAAAGGACCTGTTTCTTGAAGACATAACCTGGGACCAGATTGAGGATGACGCCCCTCTTTTTGGGGAGGGGCTGGGATTGGACTCACTTGATGCAGTAGAGCTGGTGGTCATTATCCAGAAACACTTTAATGTAGAGATAAAGGACATGGACGAAGGCCGCGTTGCCTTCCAGTCGATTAACTCTCTTGCCTCATTTATAAGGGAACGGCAGACGTCATGAACCGAAGCGCCCCTGTGGCAATAACAGGGATAGGATGTTTAAGCGCGGCAGGCATGTCCCTGGGTGAAAATATGGCATCTCTTTTTTCAGGGAGACGCCGTGCCGCCCCGCCTGTAAGATTTTCAAGCAGCCATCCCTGTCCCTACCCGGTCTTTGAGATTCCTGAAGACGCACTTTCCAATAATGCCCCTGAAAATAAATCTGTATCACGCACATGCAGGCTTGGCCTGGCCGCGGCCATTGAGGCCATGAAAGATGCCGGTCTGGAGGCCGGGCAGTTTGCCGGCCTTAAGGCCGGGGTGTGCATAGGCACAACCGTGGGCAGCGCCATGAATAATGAGGAGTTTTACAGGGATTACCGCAGCGGTATGCACCCTGACATGATAACAATAGAAAGGTTTCTCCAGGGCAACCCGGCTTCTGTTATTGCCCGTGAATTTGGCCTGACCGGCCCATGCCAGACGGTCGTCAACGCATGCTCCTCCGGCACGGACGCCATAGGCATCGGCGCCTCATGGATCAGGTCAGGCATGTGTGATATGGTAATAGCAGGCGGCGCGGATGAATTGTGCCGTGTCACCTATAACGGGTTTATCTCCCTGATGATCACTGATGACCTGCCATGCCGGCCCTTTGACAGGGACCGGAAGGGCCTTAATCTGGGAGAGGGCGCGGCCATCCTTATCCTGGAATCGGACAGGGCCGTCATGAAAAGAAAAACACATATCCGGGCCTTTGTCCTTGGATACGGCTCAGCCTGTGACGGGTATCATCTCACGGCCCCGAGCCCCGACGGCAGGGGCCTGACGAAGGCCCTGGCAGATGCACTCAAGGAGAGCGGAAAGGCAGCAGGGGATATCGCCTTTATAAATACCCACGGGACCGCAACAAAGGATAATGACCGGACAGAGATCAAGGTCCTGCGCGAAATGCTTCCCCATGTGCCTTTTGTTTCCACAAAGGGATATACCGGCCACACCCTCGGAGCTGCCGGGGCTATCGAGGCCGCCTTCACCATCGCCTGTCTCGAAGCAGGGATGATCCCTGCGAACGCCGGCTTTATCTTGACTGACCCTGAGCTTGGCGCGGCTCCTGTTGTTGAGAATACAAGGATTGCCAAAAAAACTGCCCTGTCGGATTCCCTTGCCTTCGGAGGCCACAACGGGGCCCTGGTATTAGGTATTGAAGGGGTGTGAGCATGGGAATTTTTATCAGCGGAGTAGGGGTTGTGGGCGCATTCGGCAGCGGCATCGGCGACCTGAAGGCGTGTCTTGAAAGGGGTGCAGCCCCTTTAATAACTCAAGGCCCTGGCCCTGTTTATCGCGCGGACACATCGCGCCTTGAGGCATTTGTCCCGAAAAAATCACTTCGCAGGATAGATCATTTTTCACAGATGGCCATCCTCGGCGCCTTTCTTGCCCTGCAGGATGCAGGCTCTCCTTCTTTAGCGGCCGGGCGCACAGGCCTTATAGTGTGCTCCGGTTACGGCGCCTCACAGACGACCTTTTCCTTTCTTGATTCGGTTATAAATGACGGAGATGCCTGCGCGTCTCCCACCCTGTTTTCCAACTCCGTCCACAACTCGGCGGCCGGGCATATCTCTATTTTACTGAAGCTGGGCGGGCCCTGCCTGACGGTCAGCCAGTTTGGGGTGTCTGTCCCTTCCTCACTCCTGACCGCGCGGCAATGGCTGCATGAGGGGCGTGCCGATCAGGTCCTGTTCGGGGCTGTGGATGAGTATTGCGATGTCCTCGGCTACTGCTGGAGTCGCTTCTTTGGAGAGGATGATATGGGGATTATGACGCCCCTTTCACAGGAGCGTCAAAGCGCCGTGCCAGGAGAGGGCGCCGCCTTTTTTCTCCTGTCAAAGGACAAACAGGAAAAATCAGGGTACGGAGCTGTTGTTGATATTCGCACCGGCAGACTGGAAGGCGAAGCAGCTGATTTTCCGGGAGGAGAGGCGATATATTTTCTAGGGGCTGACGGACACAAAGACTGTGACAGGCTCTACAGGGATATGACTCCCTCCGGGATAGATGCCGCATGCTATTCTCCTCTTTATGGGAGCCTCCCTGTCGGCACTGCCTTTGACATGGCCATTGCCGCCCTGTCAATCCATGAGGGCAAGATCTTTGCATCACCCGAATCGGTCGCGGGCCAGGAGAGGTACAGGATTATCAAGGAGCCTTCCGCCATGGCTCCTGAATCTATTGTCTGTCTTAAACTTGCAAAAAAAGATGAATATGGGTTAATAACACTAAAACACGGATAAAAATATTTCCCATGAATGGAATGAAAAGACAGATAATGCCCCTTGCAATACTCCTGATTTTATCGGCAGTGCTGCTTCCTGCCGGGAGATCCCTTGGGGAAGAGACAAAGACGGATATTGTCGATACCCGTTACGGGCTGGGGATAATCCTTGGGAAGGCCTATGACCCGACCGGCGATATCGATTTTTATATGCTTTCAGGATCTGTCCTCTATGATTATGAAAGGATATGGAATAACAGGGCACCCGAACCGTTGAGATTCAAGGTGGAGTATAATATTGGATCAGCAAGGGAGAAAGGGACGCGTTTTATGACCTCCCTTAATATGTTTGCCCTTTACTACCTGGATATTTTTGATGATGATATAATGCCATATGTTGAAGGCGGCATTGGAATAATCTATACGGACTTTCAGGTAAAGGGCCAGGGCCTGAAAATAAACTTCAACCCGCAGGTGGGGATAGGAGCGGAGTTCAGCACAGAATCGAGAGGGGACTATTTCCTGTCTTTCAGGCTGCATCATATATCAAACGGCGGGATTGATGATGAAAACAGGGGTGTAAATTCCGCGCTCTTGATTTTTGGCCGTTTTTTTGAATAAATATAATATTACCCAGCAATGTCCGGTTAGGATTTTGCATTAGCATGCATCCTC
>JBFYXR010000435.1:0-4567 GCA_041310455.1 Desulfobacteraceae bacterium
ATGACTTATCATAGGGCTTTGGGCCGAAGTATATTATCAAAGAAAGAAGCAGCGCTAAGAAGCAAAAGATCACTACCCAGAACATTGCTGCCTGCCAGCTTCCGGTTCTGCGAAAAACAAAGGGCACATAATACATTGCTGTAGCAGCGCCTACCGATAAAATGACCCCCTGTATCCCGAATATTATACCTCGTTCATTTCTTTCAGACCATTGAGTTACTACCAGGGGAGAACAGGCCATAATTGGGCCTACGCCACATCCCTGCAATAATCTTACAACAAATAAACCCGCATAACTATCCCCGATAAAATGCACAAGGATCGTCCCCGCTGTAAAAAGCAACGATCCACCGACCATTATAATGTATGCCCCAACCCTATCAATAAGTTTTCCGCTAAAAAAGGCGGAGATTATAATAAAGACAGTCCCCGCAAACATTGTGAGAGCGCTTGCCTCTCCCAAATCGGTTCCAATTGTCTTTGATATTTCTCCGATGATTGTAGCAGGTGAAAGTAGTACCATACTAGCTACTGCTTGGATAAAACAAAGCGCAGTAATGACAAACCAGCGATATTTAGTATTTTGAGTGGCCACCCGTCTTGACCTCATGCATCATGATGAAGCAAATTAAACGTTAAGATATGCAAATTAAAGCACATCGTTTCTGTTTTAGTCAAGAGGCTATGAGTAAAAGATAATTTTTTAAAAGAGATCTATAGGAAAGATGATGATAATTTGAATTAATATCCGTCTCAGCCCATAAAAAAAGGCCTATGGGATGAATACGGCCAAGGAGGGGGGGGTAGGCCGGGTGGTTTTCACCCCATAGGACTATTTAGCCGCGTCCGGTTACCCGAACGCCGGGCCAAATTTCATCAGGCACTTTGATCCGATATTCTATTTCTTCTCAGGGAATGCCTCTTTAAAGGCCCCTTCTGCAACAAGCTCTTTGAGCAGCCCATCCGTAAGAAGCTTCTCTACCTTGTCTACCGTGCCCGTTTCTTTAAATTGTACAAACTCCCCCAGCATGGCAGTGCTGGTGGGCGCAGAGCCGGGCGAGATAACCTTTATGCTGTCCTGGGTGCACAGCTTTGCTATTGACGTGCTGTAGGAAAATCCGCCGGCGATCTTAAGCCCGGGGCTTCTCACTGCCAGACGGTTTATATAAAAGTTGCCGCCCCGCTCTTCGAACAGGATAGTCTGATCATCCAGTATTCTTGATTCTTTTATCCTGGCCGTTTCAAGGCACATCTTCTTCTCGCCGAGATATTTCTCCGCCCTGTTTTCTGCCCCTGCATAGACCGAGAACAAGGTCAAACAAAAGAAAATTAATGTTGAAATAACAAAAAAGAATCTTTTCATGCTGCACCTCCTTATAACTCCCGCCTGATTTAATGACCGGTGGGATGATAAAAAAACTTTTAATTCAGCCGATAGTTATCACCTGTTACAGGGGGTTATTATACTACATTCTGCTCGTTTTATCTATTAGACGGCTGAACTTGTCAAAGGTTACAAAGATTCTGTAAAAATCATGAGTAAAATCCAATTATAAACACGCCAAGAAGCATAATGACCGCTCCCAGAAGGCGTTCAGCAATCCTTTCCTCCCTGAACCACCATGCACCATAAAGGATACCGAACAGAAGGCTTACGCGTTTGACTGAAATCATGTAGGCCGCTTCCACCTGTGATATTGCAAGCATGTGGCTGAAGACCATGACTGCATAGACAGCCCCAATGGCAGCGCCTTTAAAGGGAAAACAGGTCAGCCTTTTTATGGATGCCCCCCTTATAAAAGGCATTATTGCGGTCATGAGAAACGCAAGTACAATAAAATATGTGCTTCCGAAAAAATATGGATTCGAATGCATTACACCGATCTTGCCCAATACTGATGTTATGGAATAGATAAAAGAGACCAGCAGCATAAGCCATGAACCCTGCTCTTTGAAGACGGCGCCTATTGGCGCAAAAAGGCCGCCTTTTATATGGGCCAGATTAAGAGAATAAGACCCTGAAACGATCAGGATGATGCCGGCGATTCCAGCAAGACTCAGCTGCTCTCCAAGAAATATCCGACCGGTCACTATGATAAACACAGGGGTGAATGCAAGATAGGGAAGCGTAAGTGAGAGGGGGGAGACCTTTATTGCCTTCATATAACAGTACAAAGCGCAGATCTCGAGGGGAGCCGCCGAGGCAACCGCGATAAAATAGAACCTGTCAGGGCTTGCAGAAGGGATGAAGAATAATGAAGATGCAAGCCACGGCAGGGTATAAATCAGCCTGATCATTGCCATTTCATAGGGAGACAGGTCGCTGAAATACCGCTTGGTCACAGCGTCTGCCGTGGCGAGGGCAAAAGCAGCAAGCAATGATAAAGGGAGCCAGAGCACCTTGTAATATCCTTTCTTAAAAGGTGAAAAGTCAATGGAATAAAACGGCCTTAGGCACTGAAAAATCTGTTGATCAATGATTTAAAATATGGGCATATAACAGTCCAATAACACAATAAATACAATTTAAAATTATTGGAAAGATCCGTTTTTCACAGTTAATATTTTACCGCTGAATTTTCAATGATTCTTTTAACAAATTTATTAGAAAAGGAGATCATTATGAAAGGGTTATTTCTTGAAGGAATAGACAAATCGGGACTGCTTATCGCCTTTATTGCATTTTTTGCTGTTCTCTTTACATTGAGCATCGTCCATGCCCAGGAAATTAAAACCATAAAACTGCCGGAGGTCAGTAAAAGCAGGGGGGCTTCTCTGATGGATGCCCTGTCAAAAAAAGCATCCGCTCAAAGCTGGTCAGACAAGGACCTGAGCATGCAGGATCTTTCCGACCTCCTGTGGTCTGCCGCCGGGATAAACCGGCCTGACAGCAAAAAACGAACCTACTCGTCAGCCATGAACACCCAGGATGTTGATGTTTACGTATTCATGAAGGATGGCATTTATATCTATGATTACGAAAACCATGCCTTGAAACCTGTTATCAGCGGCGATCACAGGGCAGACATAGCAGGGTCTTTCAGCATGAGTGGAGGAGGAATGCCCTCCGGCGGTCCTTCCGGCGGGCAGGGTAGCGCCCCTGCCGGCGCAGGTCAGCCTGGAATAGCACCCGGTGGCGCTGCTCCTGCCGGCGCTCCTTCTGCCGGAGCCGGTGGAGGGACTAGCTCGGCTAACTTCCCTGTTGACTTGCTTTTAGTGTCAGATCCTTCCAAATATCGCGCCGGCACCGATGATTTAAAAAATGAATGGGGGGCCTTTTCCGCAGGAATTATTACTCAGAATGTAATGCTGTTCTGCTCCGCAAACGAATTGGGGACTCGCCCTAGGGCGATGTTTGACAAGGCCAAATTAAAGACCCTGTTGAAACTGAAAGACACTCAAAATCCGGTTATTGAACTTCCTGTGGGGTATCTGAAGTAAATAAACTGCTATGTGAAATCGGCTGGGAGGCTGGGAAGCGGGGATGCTTGAAGGCAGTTTACATAAAGCCCCATGGCTTTTTCTTGCTTTACGGAATTTAAGCCTCTCAGCTTCCTAGCCTTCTGGCCTTCCAGCTTTTACGGTATCCTTACCAGTTTTGTTGCCCTGCCCTTGATCTCCAGATCGGCGATTTTCAGCCTGACCTTTTTGTTTCCGTTCCACTTATTTATTTCAGGACTGTGGACCATGTTGATAATATTCTGTTTGAGCGGGTGCAGATATGAGAGGTTAAAGCCCATGGCATCAAGGGTGCTAGTCCCCTGTCGTACCCTTAACATGAGGTGTCTTTCTCCAACAATCCTTGAATCCAGGACCAGAAGGCCCTCGGAATAATAGAGTGGATCGGGGTTTCCTGAGCCGAAGGGTTCCAGCGACCTTATATCGGCTACCGAATCAAGGGTTAAATCAGGAAGTGGTATTTCGGCATCAACCCGGAGAGAGGGTATAAGATCCTCATCCTTTAATTCCTTCGCGGCAAGCTCTTCCAGACCTTTTTGGAACCCATCGATGTCCGACGCCTTTAGGGTGCAGCCTGCTGCGTGATAATGCCCTCCGAATTTTTCAAGAAACTGCTCCATGCCGGCCAGCGCCCTGAAAAGGTTAAAGCCGTCCAGGCTTCTGCCTGAACCGATTGCCTTATCCCCGTCAATGGATAATAAGAGGCAGGGTCTGCGATACTTCTCCAGCAGCCTTGATGCCACTATGCCCATCACACCCCTGTGCCAGCCCCGCCTCGCCAGAATTATTATCTTTCTTTCATTAAGGTCAAGCCCTGGGATCATTGTCTCTTCAATCTCATTGAATATCTCCCCCTCGATTGACTGTCTCTGGCTGTTCATGGCGTTCAGATCCCTTGCCATCTCAGATGCCACAGAGTCACTCCCCGTTGTAAGGGCAATGAGGCCGGCGTTAATATGTCCCATCCTGCCGGGGGCATTCAATCTAGGCGCAAGTTTAAATGCCAGGTCATGGGATGAGATGGCCTTTTCATCAACACCGGACATGGCCTTCATGGCCTTTATACCGGGCCATAGGGGTTGTTTCATGGCCTCTATCCCATGCAGGG
>JBFYXR010000436.1:0-2935 GCA_041310455.1 Desulfobacteraceae bacterium
CCGATGACCATCAGACTTTTCCTGCGGCCTATCCGATCGGAAAACCAGCCGGAAAAGACCTTAAGGAGGCTCGCGGTGGATTCGGCTATGCCCTCTATGAGGCCGATAAGGGATTTGTTGACACCGAGCACGTTCGCGAGAAATATGGGGACAAGGGGATATATCATCTCGGAGCTGATATCCATGAAGAAGCTTACTACTCCAGCGAAAAAGACATTTTTGCCAAAACCGAAATAGGTTTTATTATTATCCATCTTTAATTTGAATGACATCATGATATTATTTTTCTTAAAAATATCGCCAGAAAGATCGTAAGAGCCATAAAAATCCCAAAGGTGAAATAGGCGGATCTCATTGCCTCATGGGATGCGTCCTTCTTATCCAGATAATGGTGGATGTATTCCTGATAGGCGATTATATAGGCCATAATCGCCGCAAGGATACTGAGGATTAAGCCAATAAAGAATATTGCAATCGTCAGCCCTAATTCGTCATGAGACATTAAAAACCATCCTTTTTTAACCGGTAAGCCCGGAAAGCTGAGGTCGGAGGTCGGAGATCAGCTTTGCCGCTTGACGCTGTCGCGCCCAGTTTAATCGTGCGTGAGACTGCAATCGTATTTCAGCTGCGGAGTAGCGAAATGTTAATAGATTTTGATGGTGATAGATTTTTTAGCTCCGGAGGAGTGGCATGTTAAATATTATATCTGATTTGCATTCTTTTTATTATGCCGCTCCTCTGGAGCTAAAATTAAATTGCAATTTACCTGCTATAAATATATCGCGCCGATGGCGCTATGTAAAACAAATGAAGTTTTATAAAAGAGGCCCGAAATTGAGACCCTTCGCTCCGTTCGGGGGACAAGGATATTGAAGATTGACGATTCAACCATTTAACCAATCTGCTATTTACACAATCAATCATGCAATAACTCTGATATTTCCTTTGTCAACCTGCGGATATCATCCGTCTTTCCGTTGTTTTGCGATAACAATGACTCGATTGTCGAAAGCTCATTTCGAACATAGTCCAGGGCTAGGTTCTTTATCTCTGTTATCTTCTTATTGATGCGCACCTCCCATTGGTATGCAAGTCGTGAGAGATGAATATCCGTGACAAGCGGAACCTGTTTTAAAAAATGCTTCTCAAACAAGCCGCGAAAGGTAAACATCGGGATCAGGAACCAGAGAAGGTCAAAATGGAAATCAAAGATCTTGGTAAAGGCTACGTCAGGACGGGCCGGTTCACTGACATCAATTGCCAAGTCAACACCGCCTGGCTTGATCCCTAAGACTTTTTCGATATTTCTGTCCAGGAGATTCCTGAAAAGCTCCACAGACCTTGATATGCCGCTGTGCGCCTTTTTGAGCGTGCCCAGAAAGTGCTTGGAGTCGCTTACTGATATCCGATCCATCTGCTCGACCATGGTATCTTCAAGCCACTCCTCATATCTGCGTGTAAGTCTCCACAGGTTTCCATTCCATTGCCGCATCTCCTGAGCCAGTGCGGTCAACAATTTCCGGATAAGTTTTTCTCGATGAACATCATTCAGATATGTCGCTATAAGGGTCCTTGTCTGCTGCATGCATTCCCGTGATATAAGGGAAAGCTCCGACTGCATCAGGGCATAATTCGTTTTTTCATCCAGGATAAGTTTTTTCAATTGTTCCCGCTCACTGTCGGCCTTGACCGACATTGCCAGGGCCATATCCAGGTAGCTGAGACACTGCCTTGCCAAAGAACGAATCTTATGCTGAACAATACCTTTAAACTCATCATTACGATTATGCGAGAGGTCAAGTAGAAAAAGATTTACTTGTTGTCTGTATGCCTCTGTCTTTGACTTGGTAGAATATAGAAATATCTGAAAATCTTTATTGAATTCCCGTTTCAGGGAATTCCTGAAAAATCGCAGGAGTTCGTTTTGCTGCCCATCCGAGAGCAGATCAACCTTTGTAATTAGGATCACAATCTTTGGAGTGAATTGCATAAGTTCACGGATAAGATTCAGATCATTTTCAGCCAGGGGTCTGTCGCAACTGACGACGATTATAGCAGCTCCTACCTTTGGCAGCCAGTCCTGGGACATCTCAGTATTATACCGGAATATGCTCCCGAGACCGGGGGTATCCACAAGTTGGAGACCTGGGTAGGTTTCAAGAGAGGGCAACTCGATATCAACAAAGTCCACATTTTTTTCGTTCGCCGGGTTTTTGGCCTCAGAGATATACTCTTCAATGATGCCGAGATCGATCTCCTTTTCCTTCTCATCGAAGAAGCGGACAACGGCCATGGCACGAGGTCCCCGGGCTAAACGTGTTATAACCGTGGTAACAGGCGTTACGCCTACCGGCAGAAATGTTCCACCGATTATGGAGTTGATAAAAGAGCTTTTACCGGCTTTGAACTGGCCGAGAATAGCCACGTCTATGAAGGGATTTTCTGAGAAGAGGGATTGACAGGCATCAATCTGGCGATTTAGCGATACTATCTGAAATGCTTTTGATGCCTCTTGAATTTTATCAAGCATTGTTTTTGCAGTGGCTTGGTTTAAGACGGCAAGAGAATTTTGGTCTGTTTTATGTTCCATAGGACTCCTCCCGTAATTGTAATCGCATTTTATACTGCATAACAGACGATTAAATACCGGTAGGAGTCATTAACCTGTTAAGGCATTTATAAGGCGGACCCCATCGCCGTTATAGGACATAAAAAACCCTACTATAAAAGCAGAGGTTATCAGTTGAGTAGGCGGCTATTGCTTGGCGAACCTCATCACCCTGATGGTTTTGTTTAAACAATAGACGAAAAATAAATAGTCAATAAGTATTGTAGAAATTATCAGCAATTGATTTAATTGATCCATGCATTAAAAGATGTTGACGTCTCAATGCCTTTACGGATTTTTTATTCTCCAGACAGAATTTTCCCTATA
>JBFYXR010000437.1:0-3542 GCA_041310455.1 Desulfobacteraceae bacterium
CCGATCTGGCAAAAAAAGCCCTGTGGCAGAATGGGAAATGGGTGGCAGAAGACGGGCTTATCCAGGAACTGCAGGCCGATGGAGAATACAAAACACGCAAGTTTCTAAGGATGATTCTTGCTATCCCTGAAACGCCCGAAGATTTCCGGAAGGTAAAAAAACAGCCGGAAGAGATGAGTTATAATCAGTTGAAAAAGGAGGCCGAAGACGCAAAAAGCGAGGGATACAACAATAGCGGATATCTTGTTGATATGGGCGTTAAAATCGCCTTCCCGTTCATAAGCCTTGTCCTGACTCTTCTGGGCATCCCTCTCGCGCTTGAACTGAAGACAGGCGGGATACCGCTTGCTGTCGCTGTCGGCATAGGCATGAGTTTTCTGTATTATGTCATACTGAGCATCTCAAGCTCCCTGGGTCACTCAGGCGTCTTTCCTCCCTTTCTTGCCGCCTGGACGGCTAATCTCCTGTTTATATTTGCAGGAATATATCTTATGATGAATATTGAACAATAGAAGGAGCGAATTAACCTCGATATGCTGAATCAGATCCTGGGTAAAGATATTGCCTTTTATGTAAGGAAGCAGCAGTTGCTGATAGCCTGCTCCATTATTCTGACCATTATCTCCACGCTCTTTGCAGTGGTGCCCGTTGCCCTTATTGAGCCTTTTGTGGACAACTCCATGTTGATAAGCGGTCTGGGGATCTCAAATGAAGATGAAGGCTCGGGTAAGGCGCTGGAAACAATCCTCGCGGATAAAAACACTGTTACAAAAGTCCTGGAAAGTCCGGACACGGTCGAGCCCACGAAAAAGGCCCTGGAAACGCTGCTGGCGGACAAAGGCGAAAAAGCAGCCCCTAAAACGACAGAATTCAAGATCCCATGGATAAAATTCAAATCCGGTTCCATTATTCCGGTAGAACGCACAGACCTGGTTCTGGTTGAAAATATTTCCTTCAAGCTTTTTCTTGTTATCCTGTGCGTTGTCGCTTTTATTTCCATGCTTTGCAGATCAATAACGGCATATTTAAGCCATCTGGCCGCCACAGCCTTTTCCCAGAGGGCCATAAGGTCAATGAGGATCGACCTCTTTGACAAGTTCATATCCCTTAACCAGGGCTTCTATGATAAACACAAGACAGGGATACTTATCTCAAGATCAACCGCTGATCTTTCTGTAATGCAAAGCCGCATTTCGAATATAATTGTAGGCCTTGTGCAGCACCCTCTCTCTGCATTTGTCTTTTTAATGTACCTGTTATACAAAAATTATCAGCTGACTTTAATCGTCTTCATCGCAGTCCCGCTTATCTGGGGATGCATCCGGTTATTCGGCAGGAAGGCAAAAAAACATTCCATCAGGGTGCAGGATGCCATAGCCGAGGTCACATCCACCTATCAGGAGATACTGTTATGTCTTAAGGTTATCCAGGGCTTCTGCATCGGCCGGAGCCAGTCTGAAAAGTTTCGCGGGCTGGCGGACAAACTCTACAAAAAAACAATGCACTGGAGCAGGTGGAATCTCGGGCTCGGACCGATGATGGATACCACGGTATTTCTTATCCTCCCCGCGATCGTCCTGATGGGCATGCTTGTTTTTCATCATACTCTGGGCCAGCTGGCCGGGATGTTCTTTGCCTTTTCCAGGATATACGCCCCTGTGAGAAATCTGGCGCAGATAAATAATGAGCTTCGCACCCTTCAGGGCGCAACACAAAGGGTATTCGGGATATTGAATACAGACTCTGATATAAGGGAAAAGCCCGGCGCCCCTGCATTGCCCAAACACAAAGACTCTGTAGAGTTCAGAAGGGTCAATTTCTCCTATGACCCCTCAATCCCGATCCTCAAGGATATCTCCTTTAAGGTAAAGGCCGGAGAGATCATTGCCTTTGTCGGCTCAACAGGCGCAGGCAAGAGCACCCTGCTGGACCTCATACCGAGGTTCTATGATGTAAACGACGGGGCAATACTTATAGACGGGACGGACATAAGGGATGTAACCCTTGACTCGCTGCGGCGCCAGATAGGGATTGTCAGCCAGGAGGTCCTTCTTTTTCACGATACCATTGCAAACAATATCTCCTTTAATCTCCCGGACACCGGCAGGGAATCAGTAATTGAAGCGGCAAAGAAGGCCTATGCCCACGACTTTATCATGGCTCAGCCTAATCAGTATGATACATTGGTCGGCGATCGCGGGACGCTTCTTTCAGGCGGGCAGAAACAGCGGATTGCCATAGCAAGGGCTATCCTGGCCGACTCTACCATACTGCTTCTGGATGAGATAGCATCAGCGCTCGACGCGCAAAGCGAGCGATTTATCCAGGACGCCATTGACAACCTCAGGGGAGGGCACACCATATTCGTTGTCGCCCACAGGTTGAGTACGATCAGGACCGCGGACAGGATATTTGTCCTTGAGGACGGCAGGATAGTTGAATCAGGGAGCTTCAGCGGGCTGCTGGAACTGAACGGGAGATTCCGCCAGCTCCATGACATGCAGTTTCAGGCGTAGGTTAATCGGTCTCCATCAACCTGGAGACTGATTCTGCGTCAATCCCAAGCACACGCAGGACCTTCATCCTTGACGTCTTACCGGCAATTATCTCTATGCTGCCTTTTGGAATCCTGAGCCTTTTTGAGACAAGGGATATCAGCTCCTTGTTTGCCTCTCCGTCAACGGGAGGAGAATTCACCTTCACTTTATAAAACTCCCCCTCAATGCCCATGATCCGGCTTTTTGATGACCTGGGAAGAAGCTTGACGCGTATCTCAGTTTTTAGTTCACTTGTCATAATCTCATGATAAAATCTTGGCGCTTATTGCAGCCCCGCCGGCCGGCGCAAGGCGCAGGCCACGAAGATTTGAAATTTCAAATTTCAAATTTGAAATCTTCTATCCCACTCGCGCCGCCAGCTGCATAAGGCTCTGCACTGCAAATATCTGCAGGAAGTAGATTGCAAGAATAGCAATGACCGGGGAAAAATCAAATCCGCCGAAATAAATGGGTAGCCTGCGCCTTATAAAATACAGGACCGGTTCCGTTACTGAAACAAGGAACCTGACAATAGGATTATACGGATCGGGATTTACCCACGAAATAAGGGCGCGCGCGATGATAATCCACATGTAAAGATTCAGGGCAAAGCCCAGCACCTTGGCAACTGCGTATATGAAATTTGCTGCTACGAACATTTATCCCTCGCAATCGAAATAATAGATATGTTAAAGCAGGCCATAAGCCGGGTTCTGTTTCCCGGGCCTGCGCGGGGCAGGCATCGGGACGATGACCATTCATCTAGCCTTGATGTTGCCATCAAGATCGAGCGGCCTACCCGGGGACTCGGGCGGACCACCCTGTAACTCCCCTTATTTGGCCTTGCTCCGGATGGGGTTTGCATAGCCCCGGCTGTCGCCAGCCGGGCTGGTGGGCTCTTACCCCGCCGTTTCACCCTTGCCTGGGCATATGCCCCGGCGGTCTGCTTTCTGTTGCACTTTCCTTCCCGTTACCGGGACTGGACGTTATCCAGCATCCTGTCCT
>JBFYXR010000441.1:0-3730 GCA_041310455.1 Desulfobacteraceae bacterium
CCGATCTATGATGTTTTAGGCATGGATGAAATCACCATATCAGGCATAAGGGAGAATACTGTTAAGTATTATAATGATTACTTAAGCCCGTCGTCTGTAATAAATCATATTGAAAAAAACAGATATAATCTTAAAAAGCTGTTTCTTAATGCAGAGCACTTATCTGTCGATCTTATCGATAAATAAAGTTCCCTTGCCGGGTGCCGGCCTTAACGTTCATAAATCTAATAAATTAAGCAGTGCGGATTTTTCCTTTTCCCAGGAAAAATACTGTTTCGCACGCTCCCATGCAGACTGACCGAATCTACCGCGCAGTTCCGTATTCCCGGCCAGCTTGATAATATTGGCCGCCATGCCCTTAATGTCCCCTTCATCAGACAGATAACCCGTGGCATTCTGGATAACCGCTTCCGGAATTCCTGCATGCCTGGTAGATACAACCGGCAGACTGTTCGACATGGCTTCGAGGATGCCAACAGGCAGCCCTTCCTCATCGCCGGATAACGGGTCTGTTTTACTGTGCTGTATGAAAATGTCCGCTCTTTTCATGAATTCCTGAACGTACGAATTTGCCTGAGCACCATGCAATGTAACAATATTTTCCAGCGAGTGATCTTTTACAAACCGGCTGACCTCATTAAATAAGTCGCCATGACCGATATAATCAAGCCGCAGGGTCGGATTATCCGTGAGAGCCAGTCTGAATGCCTCAAGAGTTAGTAAAGGCGCCTTTTTAGCCACCATTCTTCCAACGGCCAGACAACGGATAACGTCCCCTCCTGGCCGGACCAGAGGCTCATCTGGCACATTAACACCATAAGGAATAACATGAATATTTTTTCCGCTCAAGCCGATTCCCATCAGCTTTTTTCTGCTGTATTCGCTCATGGTGATAATGCCATCTGCCCTTTCAAGCCTCAAATACCGGTAGCGCATGATCGGTTTGCGAAGAATGTATGACACATCATATCCGTGGGCATGCGCATAAAACCTGATGCCCATTTTCTGTGCGAGATCCAGCCACCTTAATGAAAGGTCCAAATATTCACTCAAGACAACCTGTGTGTGATGATTTTTGAAAAAGCTTTTAACTTCCCTCCGAGCCGGACTGAGCATATCAAGCCGCAGGAATTCTATGATGCTCCTGTAAAACCAGTGCCAGTGCAGATCAGCCCCACCGAGTAGAAGGTATGGAAACCCAATATCTTGATGCTTTAGATAGGGCTCCATGTTGCGCACAATTACCGTGGTCCCACCCGGAAGAAGGTCTTCCATATGCCTGGAAATAAATGTTTCGGATAACTTCCCTATTCTTGGTCCGAAAACCGCAAGCGGAAAGCTGTTCATGGAATCATACTTTCTTTAAGATAGGATAGTGTGGATGGACTCAAAACACGAATCCTCTGCCGATAGCGCTTCCGTAATTCCTTGTAAGGCGAAGGCAACCGGAAGGAAATTAACACAGTCAATAGAGTATCAACCAGAAGAAACCTTGCGGTTTTATAAAGCGGGTTGTTGACAACCTTCCTATGGATGAGATGGTGATAAAGATTCAGTTTCCAGAGTTTTATTAGATCACGCCATGGTTGATTTTTTGATATAAAACACCAGGAATGAAAAAACGGGTATACATCCTTAAGGTCTTTCTTCAGGGGCCTATGCGCAATTCGTTCTATATAGTCCTTAAGAAATAGATAACGTTTGGTGAGAACTATAAAGTCTTCCAATCTGTAAGCAACCTTATCGCGCTTTCTGGATGTAAAATTATTGACATCATGAACACGATAGGCTCCAAGTGGTTCATTGATAATTCCTGCCGGTCCATGACATAATGCGCCATATGCGAGAGGGCTGTCTGCGCAGATATGCCATTCTTCTTCAGGCAAAGGCCATAATTTTTCCGCGATCTCTTTTGGAAGACTCATTCCTGATGTAGGGCTGAATGCCCAGGCAGACCCCTGTTCTATAATAAAGTCAAGCAGATATCCGCTTTTAAGCGTGACATTTGTGGCCTGCGCGTGTGTCTGGTTGCAGATATCCATGCCTGCCTCATTCACCTCCTGAAGATCGTTGCATACCAGGCCCCACGGGGCCTCCCTGTACTTTGCAACTGTGCGCTCAACCTTTTCTGGATACCAGAAATCATCAGAATCCAGAAAGCAGATAATTTCGCCGCGCGCCTCTTTAATGCCCGCATTAAAGGCTGATGCCTGCCCTCCATTCTCCTTGAATATAACCCTGATCCTGTCCCCGTATTGCCGGAGCACGGTACGTGAATCATCGGTGGACCCGTCATCAACAACCAGCACCTCCAGCGGCTTCCAGGTCTGAGACAGGGCGCTATCGATGGCCTGTGTTAGAAAACGGCTGTAGTTGTAATTGCAGATCAACGCCGTGACAAGCGGCTTTGAACTCAGACAGCATGAAGTTTGCTGCTGAAGGTTTATGTTTTCTGCAAAAAATCTAACCGTGCTTTCATCAAGTTTGCGCCACCTGGAGGACTTAACCTCTTGGATATCTGTGTCATACTTATCTCTATGCCTGCACAATGCCGTAATACGCCCTATTTCGTACTCAACGATAGGCAGTTCGGTATTTTCCCTGAAACCTTTCCACAGTATGGATGCCCAGGCTTTTCTCCTGCGCCATATCAGGATATAAAGAGAGCCGAATAACTGCCAGAGCCACAGTCTCCCCAGAAACTTTTTCATGCTCCGGCTTGTATACCTTACATCAACCAGGTATGGATCAAGCCCGATTGTCGTTGCCCCCAACCCTCTATACATTTTCATGAGATTTTCCCATGTAAGCCTTTTTTGCGGCATATAATGGCGCAATACAAGTGAGGGCTCATACCATAGTTTCCATCCGGCCATGCGAAGTGCATAACATATCTCATAATCCTCGCCCGAGGTAAGTGATGTCTTTTTTCTGCCGGTCAGAAGGTGTTTGAAATCATTATTGATGAGTTCCTGCAGCGCGGCTTTCCTGACGGTTAATCCGGCACCCCAGAGATGTCCGCTGCTCCATGTGATATCACCCGCGTGCTCAGCCTGCTGTCCTATTACAAAATTGTTTTTAAATCGCTCAAACCAAAATGGAGGGGCTGCTTCAAAAACCGCCTCCGTCCGCCCCCCGCAGGCCCCAACCTCAGGATGGAATTTCATAGTTTCATGGACCTTTTCAACCCAGTCCGGGGCAACCCAGTTGTCGTCATCGATAAAACTCACCAGTTCATATCGGGCCTGGTCGAGTCCGCGTTTGCGCGCATAACTGAGTCCGGGCTCAGGTTCGCGCACTACGTGCAGCGGAACGGGTGTTGGCTCCGGCCACAGGGCTTTTGCCAGTTTGCCTGTGTCATCAGTGGAGGCATTATCGACCACTATGACTTCCCAGGGAAGGCCTGAGTCCACTTCCTGCCTCATCAGATGCTCAAGAGTTGCCGGCAGCCTGTCCGCGCTGTTGTAGCAGCAGATAACTACGCTTACGCCATGAAGTTCTTTAATAGACATTTAAATCCAGGGTGTTTTGCTTTTTGTTCTTAAATGGGACGTATGCCTGCCGGATTTGGATAGGAGGGCTTTAGCGCTGACATGAAGAGGCTGAATGCCCTACGGTTTTCCGAGTCAAGCGATGGGTCAAAAGCCCGTTGTTGAATATCCGTGAAACCAGCGGCCTTCAATGCCTTCTCAGCCGTTTCAAAGTCGTAAGCGAAGCGGTGCTCTTCCCT
>JBFYXR010000442.1:0-3290 GCA_041310455.1 Desulfobacteraceae bacterium
ATGAAAAATCTTAAATTAACCTCATTAAATGGCGGCCCGCCCAGGAGGACGCTGATCAGGGTGGGCGATGTTACAATAGGCGAGGGATTCACCGTTATCGCAGGCCCGTGCAGCGTTGAAAGCGAGGCACAGACGATTGAGACGGCCCGCAGGGTCAAGGAGGCGGGGGCGCATCTCTTAAGGGGCGGGGCGTTCAAGCCCAGGACCTCTCCCTATGCTTTCCAGGGCCTCGGCATAAAGGGCCTCCAGATCCTTGAAAAGGCAAAGAAGGAGACCGGCCTCCCTATCGTTACGGAGGTGCTCGACCCCAGGGATGTCTCATGGGTGGCAGAGTACGTGGATGTCCTTCAGATCGGGACAAGGAACATGCAGAATTATTCCCTTTTGAAGGAGGTCGGAAAGACCAGTAAACCGGTGCTTCTGAAGCGGGGGATGTATTCCACCCTTTCGGAATGGCTGAACTGCGCCGAATATATACTTGCAGAGGGCAACCCTAATGTTATACTCTGCGAGAGAGGAATAAGGTCCTTTGACACCTACACAAGGAACACGCTTGATTTGAGCGTGGTACCTGCGGTTAAGGAGGTGTCTCATCTCCCCATATTTGTCGATCCTTCCCACGGAACGGGAAAACTGAGCCTGATCGAGCCGATGAGCCTTGCGGCAAGGGCAGCAGGGGCGGACGGCATCATGATAGAGGTTCATTGCAATCCGGCGGAGGCATTATGCGACGGCGATCAGAGCCTTTCACCCGAGATGTTCGCCTCCCTGATGAATAAAATGAACATTATGGATGCATGCATGAAGGAGATATCGGTTTGTGATAAAAAATAATTTCAATTGCCAAGCCGTTGGAACAACATAATTCCTGGCAATAATTTAAAAGCTCCTCCCCTTTTAGGGGAGGATTAAGGTGGGGTCTATTAAGGAATTTTTTTCAGATAAATGTATCAAGACCCCCTCCCGGCCTCCCCCTGAGAGGTGGAGGAAGCCCGCTCCCGGTTTTGCCGGGGCGAGGAAATATATGGAGGCAGATAATGGATTTGAAAGATATCAGAAAACGTATTGATTTTCTTGATTCCAGGATACTGAGAATCTTGAATGACAGGATGGAGCTGGCCCTTATGGCCAGGAAGTTTAAGGCCGGCATTGAGGACAGCGAAAGGGAAAAGATGCTCCTTGACAGGATAAGACAGAACTCTCCTGGACTGATCAACTCCGAATTTATCGAAAAGGTTTACACGGAGATAATCAAAGAGAGCAAGACCCTGCAGAAGAAGGATTTCAGGCTTATCGGATTCAAGGGCGAGCATGGTTCATATGACGAAATCGCCCTGAGGGAGTGGGATAAGGACCTGATCCCCATCCCCTGCGAGGGGTATCACCAGGTCTTTGAAGGGGTGAGGACAGGCCTGTATGATTATGGCATAGTAGCTGTTGAAAACACACTGGGGGGGATTGTGGGCGAGGTGAATGAACTCCTGGTCAACACCGATCTTTATGTGACAGGCGCAATCGAGCTCCCCATATCCCTGTGCCTCCTTGTGCTGCACGGCGCCGACCATAGAGAGATAAGGACCATCTATTCGAATTCCCAGGCACTTGATCAATGCAGCAACTTTCTTTCCAGAAACAATCTGGAGCCTGTTCAATATTACGATGCCGCAGGCGCGGCAAAGATGCTTGCAGAAGAGATGCCCCAGGGGACAGCCGTAATTGCAAGCAAACTGGCCGGTGAGATATATGATCTTCATGTGATAAAGGAAGACGTGGATAACTACGGCAATAATGTGACGAGGTTTCTTATACTGTCGAAGGAAGAGAACAGAGAGGAGGGCGATAAGTGTTCCATAGTTTTTTCCACGGAGCACAGGGCGGGCACCCTTTTCCGGGCGCTTGAGGTGTTTGCTAAAAAGAATATCAACCTGACAAGGATCGGCTCTCTGAGAAGCAGCATAGGGGACTACACATTTTTCCTGGACTTTTTAGGCTCCAACAGGGATGAAAATATTGCCGCGGCACTGAGGGAGGTGGAGGCTGTTACAGTCAATTTCAGGTTCATGGGGTGTTATAAGGAGAAGAAGATAGGGTAGGTACGGGCGCAAGGCGCATGGCACAGGGCGCAAGGTAAATTGCGATTAAAATATCGGGTTCAATTATTTCTAAAGGAATGGGGAAAATGATATACTGCATCCCGATAATAGCCAAAGACACGGAAGAGGCAATCAGAAGGATGGGTGAAGCCGGAAGGCTTGCAGATGTCCTTGAGGTCCGTCTTGACCTTATGGGCTCCTTTGATATCGGGGCTATCGTCAGGGCCTCCGGGAAGCCTGTCCTTATAACCTGTCGTTCCGTTTCCGAGGGAGGAAAGGGGAAAGATGGGCCGGAAAAGGTCGCGGGCCATCTGATCTCCGCCATTGAAGAAGGTGCGGACCTTGTGGATGTGGAGCTGGCAATGCCTCCCGGGATCAGGAACAGGATATTAAGCGCAGCAGGAAAAAGGAAGATCATTATCTCCACGCATATCACTTCAGGGACACCTTCAGTGGATATGCTCGAAAAAATTTATACGAACAGCATTGCGGCCGGCGGCGACATAGTGAAAATAGTGACCATGGCCAGGGAATGGGAGGACAATCTGAGGATACTGGAGCTTGTAAACAGGGCAAAGAAAGAGGGCGTAAGGATCATCTCTTTCTGTATGGGCCCCCTGGGCAGAATGAGCAGGATCTTTTCCATCTTCATGGGCGCCTATATGACCTTTGCATCCCTTGAGCCGGGTCAGGAATCGGCAAGCGGCCAGATTTCCATAGATAAGATGAGGGAAATAACGGGATTCTTTTCAGCATGAAAATAAATCAATACACAGAGCTCTATGGCGTTATCGGAAACCCGGTCAGGCACTCCATGAGTCCTGCCATGCACAATGCCGCCTTTGCAGACAGGGGGATAAACGCCGTCTACCTGGCCTTTGAAGTAGAGGGCCTAAAAGACTGCATAAATGGGATGAGATCCATAGGGATAAAAGGCTTTAGTGTGACTCTCCCTTTTAAAACGGAAGTTATCCCTCTCCTTGATGAAGTGGATGATGTTACCTTAAAGATAGGGGCAGTCAATACCGTGGTGAATGATGATGATCACCTGGAGGGATATAATACGGATGCCCTCGGCGCGCTCAGGGCATTGGAGGAGAAGACCGATATATCGGGGAAAAAGGTTGTTATTATAGGTGCAGGGGGAGGTGCCCGATCAATCGTGTATATTCTTAAAAAAAAGGGTCTTGAGGTCAT
>JBFYXR010000443.1:0-4850 GCA_041310455.1 Desulfobacteraceae bacterium
CATAATCGGACGATACATAGAAGATGTCAAGGGGAAAAAACAGAGGTCAGAGATCGGAGGTCAGAGACCGGCAGAAGATAAGAAGCTGAGAAGGCAAGAAGATAAGAGGACGGTTTCCATAAGACAGACGACGGAGGAGAGATAACGGAGAAAACCTCCATTACCTCCCCCACCCTGCTTTTATCTCAGCCTCGCAGCCTTCCAGCTTCCCAGCTCCTGTCTTCCAAGGCAGGTACAAGGGTGAACAAGCCTCTACCTTATACCTTGTGCCTTACGCCCTGCACCTTTCTCTCTTTATGTTTTTTGCCCTTACCTTGCGCCCTGTGCCCTGCGCCTTTTTTTATCACACCTGCGACGCAGTAAAGAATGCGCTGCGTATGGTCTTCTGAACAGTGCCGGCCTGGCCGGTGCAGTCACCCAGAAGAAGAAACTGCCCTGCCGAGCCCGAGAACTTCATGGCTTCATCCATCTTTGGCCTTAGCCCGCCATAGATCACTACGCTGTCGGCCTGAGCCGACTTCTCACTGCCTGTGGCATCCTTATAGAATACCTTCCCTTCCGAAATGCGTGTGGCTATTGTCTCCAGCACATAACTGAAGTTAGGATGGCTTTGATATATATCTATCTGGTTCGTCTTATTGTGTGGCCCTACAAATTTTGCTTCAATCATTTCTTTTCCGCTTGCCAGTACCGTTACTTTATATCCGTCCTTGGCCAGACATATTCCGGTCTCTGTGCCGAAGACCCCGGCGCCGATGAGCACCACATTTTTTCCAAGGGACTTCTTGTTGGGGTAAACACTGAAGATGTTATATACATTTTTACCGTCCGCGCCTGGGATCCTCGAAATGACGGGCTCCGCACCTAAGGCGGCAAGAATCGTGTCATAACCCTTTGCCTTAATCATTTCCGGGGTGACATCAGTGTTCAAATGAACCTCTACCCCTGCCTTATATGTCTGCCGGACAAGGTAATCCTTGAAGTCTTTGTAACTCCATTTCCATTGGGTATAGTCCGTATGCTTGAGCAGCCCGCCCAGGGCATCGCTCTTCTCATACAGGGTCACCCTGTGTCCCCTTTCAGCGGCTGTTATGGCCGCCTTCATTCCGGCCGGGCCCCCTCCTATCACGGCAACCTTCTTTGAAGAAAAGGGAGGACGGATCGACACCTTTTTTGTTGCCGATAATCCAAACTTCGGGTTTACGGAACACGAGTCGAACCATGGCCCTTCCGTCCTGCTGATCCCATGACAGTCGTGACACCTGACGCAGGGCACTATATCCTCGCCCCTGCCCTCATATAACTTTTTAACATATTCCGGGTCGGCGAAAAGGGGTGTCGCCATGGCGACCATATCCGTTTTGCCGCTCGCGATAAACTCATCATTCAGTTCCGGCTCATGGAACCCTCCGCTGGGGGCGGTGATGATCTTCGCACCGCTTGTCTTTATGGCCTGGGCGAATTTGAGCATCCATGGTTTGCCTTTCTCCATGGTAAAGCTGTTAGGATGGTTAGTGGCGTGACCGGCATCCTTCATCCTGATGATGTCAGCAAGGCCATCAACCATTTTTATCATTGCAACGACTTCCTCTAATTCAGGGCCTGATGCTGCCTGCCCCATACTTAGCCCGGGGGTATAAGGCTCCGCCCTGCTGAGCCCGGGAGTATACGGCAATATAACTGCCACTATTATAAGGTTGGTTGCCTTCCGGACTGCCTCAATCATCTCAATGTCGGCACGCACCGATTCAATACCCGTCCAGCTGCGTTCTCCCACCTCTACCGCGTCATAACCTTTGTCTTCATATTGCTTTGCCAGTGTTACGATGTCCTCAATCTTGACCGAACTTCCTGCTCCGCTTTGACCACCCGGCCCGCCTTGACCACCCGGACTGCCTTGGGCACCTTGAGCACCCGGACCGCCTTGACTTCCTGCCCCTCGCATACCACCCCCGATCCGTCCGCAGCAAACCAGGGCTCCCTCGCAATGAATATCTTCAACAAGCTGGTCTACATAATTTCGGACCGGGGGGATGTCTTCCCACATAGAATCTGAATAGTGTGACGGGCCCGATTTCATTGAGTTTGAATTATAGGTTTTTGGCCATGTCCCATATTCCTCTACCAGCGTGACAATAGCAGCATTTTTTGCCATCTCCGAATAATGAGCTCTATAGGCTTCGCCAGGGTAATTTTCCGGGCCTTGCAGAGAGTGCGGAGGAGAAGGGGTATGAAATATTCTGTTCTTCAGTACCTTGTTTCTTACTTTTAGAGGTGATAAAAGATGAGGGTACTTGTTGGTTACTGCTTTAATGCCGGCAGCACCCGGCTTTTCGGATGCCATTACTGTACTCGTTTGGAAAACAGGGTCAACGACCCCGGCGAGGTTTTTCAAGGTCAGCGCAGAAGCTGACGCCGTGCCTGCGGCTAAAAGAAACTGCCTTCTTCCCATAAGCGATTTGATTAAACTCATGCTATCCTCCATATCTTTGTAATTGTTTTTAAGAATCTCACTTCCTGCACCTTGGGACCCATTCGACTGGCTATTCGGCAAGCTCATAGTCCTGAGCACCGTCGAAGGACTCATGGCCCTGAGTAAAGTCGAAGGGCTGGGCTTTGCGCCTTTTTTATTTGTATTGGGCTTTTCCTTGAGCCTTGCGCCCTACCTCCTGCGCCTTTTTTCCTCATATCTCTGATGCCGCGGCAAAGCCGCTCCGTACGCTCGTGTATAAATTTGCCTCGAAATATGTCCTTACATCGCCATGGGCACTGCAGTCGCCGATGATAAAGAACCGCCTGGCGGATCCGGAAAATTTCATCGCCTCCTCCATCCTTGGTCTACGGCCTGCATAGATCACGACGCTGTCTGCCTGGATGGTCTTCTCGGCGTCTTTTGCATCCCTGTAGGTTACTTTCCCATCCGAGATGCCCGTGGCTTGAGCCTCCGTGACGTAGCTGAAGTTTCCCTGAGCCTCCAGCGCCTCATATGCCCTTATAAAATCCCAGCTGACATACTGGGAGACATCCGGGGCCAGACTTTTATCCCTTGCCAAAACCGTAACCCTGTGGCCCTTTTCAGCCAGATGCATCCCTGTCTCAGCCCCGATCAGATCCCCCCCTATAACCACGACGTTCTTTCCCAGGGCATTTTCATTTCCGTATACAAATATGGCAGCCCGTACATTGCCTCCCTTTGCGCCCGGGATATCCGGGATGATGGATTCTGCGCCCAGTGCAACCAGTACCGCATCATACCTCTTTGACTTGATCATCTCCGGAGTGACTTTCGTGCTCAGATGGACCTCTACTCCGGTTTTATGCAGCTGGCGAATAAGATAATCCTTGTAGTCCCTGTAGGGCCATTTGAATGATACATAGTCCGTGAACTTGAGCTGCCCCCCAAGGAAGTCATTCTTTTCATACAGCGTCACCTTATGCCCTCTTTCCGCGGCCGTGACAGCCGCCTTCATGCCGGCCGGGCCGCCGCCGATTACTGCAACCTTTCTTGAAACGACAGGGGCGTCAATCATCCGGTCAAGCTTGTGCGAAATGCCGAACCTGGGATTTACAGAGCAGTAGCTTAGCCATGGCCCTTCATTGGCGCCATGGCACTCGCCGCACATGACGCAGGGCGCCACATCCTCGCCCCTGCCCTCGTAGGCCTTTTTGCCGTATTCCGGATCGGCAATCCAGGCCCTGGCCATGGAGATCATATCTGCCTTTCCGGTCGCGATGTATTCTTCATTCTTATCCAGACCCTGGAACCCCCCGTTAGGCGCTATGGCAATCTTCGTGCCGCCTTTCTTTATGGTCTCGCTGTAGCGGAGTGTCAGGTTGTCCTCCTTCTTTAAATTGTAGCCGTTCGGGTGCGAGGCATTCCTGTCCTTTCCCCGGATCACGAGGATGTCGATAGCTCCCTCCCATATCTTCGCAAATTCAGCAGCATCCAGGGCAGTGTAGCCGCCGCTCAGATTCTCCTCCCCGCTGATATTCGCCCCAACCAGAAAATCCTGACCGCAGGCCTTTTTAATGGCCCGGGCCACCTCAAGGGTTAAACGTGCACGGTTTTCAATGCTGCCGCCGTATTTGTCCGTTCTTTTGTTCAGCAAGGGCGACAGGGAGTGCGCCAGGATGCTGTTTTGATAGGCCATGTGAAAATGCACCATGTCAAAACCCAGGGACTGCACGGACTTTGCATGGGCTGCAGCGTCCTCGCACATCTTCTGTATCATCTCGACCGGGATTTCCTTTCCCGGGCCCATATCCTCCTTTCCCATCGGCCCGGAAGGCACCAGGGCCACAGTGCTGATGCTGTATCCTCCCTCGCCTCCGGCCTGGCCTCCAATAGCCGCAAGGGACCCGTAATAATGGATGGCATCGGTCATCTGAGCGATATAATGCTGGACAGTTACAGATTCCGCATCCCAGACAGGCATGTGATCACCTTCGGTTACAATCTTTTTCCCACTCTGCCCCGCGGGTAAAACAGGCATGCCGCCGGGGGCGCCACCTGCTCCACTCTGAGTACGATTGCCGCTGCTTATCGGCATCAGCATACAGATAGAACAGCCGTTTTTAGCAATGTTTGCATAATGATTTATAACCTGCTCGGAGGGAAATGTCTCCGGCCCCATCATATAACGCGGGAAGCTGACGGCCTGCATCATCCTGTTCTTCAGCACCACATTTCCTATCCTGATAGGCGACAAAAGATGACTGTACCTGTCGGAATAGGCGCCTTTAACATCGGCATTTACAGGTGGTTCGGCTGCCATGGCGGCGCTTGCATGAAGCAAGGGATCAGCGTTTTCATGGAGTTTATTAAAGGCCAGCGCCGATGCGGATGTCAC
>JBFYXR010000444.1:0-6295 GCA_041310455.1 Desulfobacteraceae bacterium
CCCTTATTGTCCGTATGTCCCTGCAGCTCAAGCTTGATAGACGGATTTTCCTTCAGAATAGTTACAGCCTCGTTCAGTATCTTGGCATCACCAAACCTGATATTTGACTTATCAAAATCAAAATTGGTATCCGTGAGCACCCAGCAGCCCCTCCGGTCAACTGTGGCGCCCTGGGGGGTATTGAGACATTGATCTTTGTCGTCATAGACACCGTCTCCGTCGCCGTCAAGAATGATGGGGCAGCCCTTGCTGTCCACCTTTGTCCCGGCAGGTGTGTTCGGGCACTGGTCCTTGTCGTCTGTTACGCCGTCCCCATCGCTGTCAAGCGGGCAGCCCTTGCTGTCCACCTTTGTCCCGGCAGGTGTATTCGGGCACTGGTCCTTGTCATCTGTTACGCCGTCTTTATCACTGTCAATCACGATGGGGCAGCCCTTGCTGTCCACCTTCGTCCCGGCAGGTGTATTCGGGCACTGGTCCTTGTCATCGGTTACACCATCGCCATCGCTGTCCTTGGGAGCGGCCGGCTCCGGCTCAGCCTGGTATACCGGCGCTGCTGCCGCTTCTACAACCTCTGCCTTTTTCCCTCCGCCGAAATGGTAGGTGAATCCGACGGAGACCAGGAGGTTATGCTCGGGCATGGGCATAACATCACGGATGTCCGCACGAAAGGCAACCTTGTCCGTCACAAAATATTTCAGGCCCACACCGTAATCCACAAGGGAATTGCCTACGCCCATCGCCAGATAGGGAACCAGTTTTTTCCCGGAAGTTAAATACATCAGCCCCTCAAGGCGGTATATGTTCCAGTCCGTTACCTCTCCCTCAGGTTCTGTTTTTGTGTCGCCCCAGAAGTAGGAATATTCGAGGCCGTATTTTTCACTGAAGTCAAAACCCAAACCAAGGCCCATGGGCACCATGTTTTTCAGGTCCTGAGAGCCCTCAAATGCATAATATCCCTGATTGACACTGAATGAAAATGTCCCCGGGGTTATTTGAGCATTCACATTGCCGGTATAAAAGAAAGATAATCCAAGAACGAACAGGAAAAATATTTTAGCTTTCATAGCGTAAACCTCCTTTTTATATATGGTTATTAATAAATTTTTTTATGATAATTAAAGCAGTTATGAAGCATATAAAAGAATGGCAGTCGTTAATATTTGCAGCCATGATATTTCGTCTCTTACCTGTGTGAATCAGCTTTGTTGAAAGGAAGGTTTCCAGCCTGCGGTAAATCTTTCACATCCGTAAAAATATCATTAATGGCAGACTATTAATTCAATTTGTTAAGAATTGTTTAATATATTCATCTATTCATCATATTTTGTCAACAATGTTTTTTTATGCATCCTGCATCGGCGACGGCTTCCTTTGACCTATTAAACCATTGATATTAACCTTTGTTCCTGATGATACGGCTCCTGCCGAGACAACGAACTTCATCACGTCCTCCATCCTGACGCCCTCAAGGATTTCAATATCCTCCTTCGGGACCAGAAAGGTGACGCCGGCCCACTGCATTGACTGCATGACATAGACGGCTATGTGATCCTTGAAGCCGATATATTCCAGGTCATCCGAGGTTATAAATCCGAGCATTTTCGTATTTGTTCCCGGCCATCTGATTACCGCAACCCTGCTGAAGGCCTTTTTCTCTCCCAGCAGGTTTGTCAGAGTGTCCTTGATAACGCCATAGATGAACTGGACAACAGGGACCCTTGTGATGATCTGATCTATGTAGCTCATAAGTTTGGCGCTCAACCACCAGGATGCCACATAACCGACAACGATTACAACGACTATGCTTGTTATCAATGCCAGCCCTGGGATTTCAACAGGAAATATTTTTCCTGCGGTCTCATCCCACGTTGTTAAAATCCAGCTGACAATCATTATGGTCAGCATAACCGGCGTTAAAAACAAAACCCCGTTTAAAAAGTATTTGAATAATACCCTCATAAATTTATTTATCATGACTCTCCCCTTTCGCAATTCGGGTCTTGGAAAGAAATTTTAATAGTTCAGCAACCAGGCGTTATCTAAAATGTCATTATAAAATACAGCGATCATCCAGCAATGCCTCTGCTGGACCTTAACAGGATAAAGTTGATAATGGAGGAATGACAGGCCGGGATCAGCATCTTTTGTCATGCCGCGTCGGGCTAGAAAAGTCTCTTCTGAATCTCATCAGGTTCCTGTTCTATTTTTATCTTGAAGTGGGCATAGGCGGTCTTGGTTGCAACCCTTCCCCTGGGCGTCCTCTTGATATAACCCTGCTGTATGAGAAAGGGCTCGTACACATCCTCTATCGTATCCTTTTCCTCGCACACAGCCGCGGCAAGGGTGTCCAGGCCTATGGGCCCCCCGTTGAATTTTTCCATTATGGTAAGCATTATCTGGCGGTCCATCTTATCAAGGCCTTCATTGTCCACATCCAGCCTGTTCAGGGCGTGCATTGCGACTTCCCTTGTGATGACCCCCTCGGCCTCTATCTGAGCGAAATCCCTTACCCTTCTAAGTATCCTGTTTGCAACCCTCGGGGTTCCCCTTGATCTCCGTGCGATCTCAAAGGCGCCGTCTTCCACAATGGGTATATCGAGTATAGCCGCCGACCTTATGACGATCTTCTGCAGATCCACCGGCTTGTAGAATTCCACCCGCTGGATGACCCCGAAACGGTCCCTCAGGGGAGGAGTGAGCAGGCCGGTCCTGGTTGTCGCCCCCACGAGGGTGAAAGGGGGGAGGGGGATCTTCATGGTCCTTGCCGAAGGGCCCTGACCTATGATTATGTCAAGCTGAAAGTCCTCCATGGCAGGATAAAGAATCTCCTCAACAACATGATTGAGCCGGTGCACCTCATCAATAAAAAGCACATCCCTCGGCTGGAGGCTTGTCAGGATAGCCGCCAGGTCCCCCTGCCTTTCAATAACAGGGCCGGAGGTACTGGTGATGTTAACCCCGAGTTCATTTGCAATCACGTGGGCAAGGGTTGTCTTGCCCAGGCCTGGCGACCCGTGGAACAGGACGTGATCCAGTGCCTCGGAGCGGGCCTTGGCCGCCTCGATAAACACCTTCAGGTTCCTTTTCACCTCTTCCTGCCCTATGTATTCATCAAGGCAGACGGGCCTCAGGTTTTTATCCGCCGGGATTTCGTCTTCCTGGAGTTCCGCGGCGATAAATCTGTCCTTATCATCAGTCATCAAAAACCTTTCCTGTAGATCATGCAAGGATTCTCAGCGCCTCTTTTATAACACCTTCAAGCGTAACTACTTCAACCTTTGCAAAGGCCTTTTCCACTGCGCTGTTGGCTGCCTTTGAAGGATAGCCCAGGTTGATGAGGGCTGATAGTGCGTCATCAAATATGCCTTTATCCTGTCTCATCGTAATGAGGCTCGGCTGAACCTCCCTGTCCCCCCTGACCTTCAGGGCCTTGTCCTTTAACTCCAGGGCAAGCCTCTCCGCGGTTTTTTTCCCAATCCCTGGAATGGATTGAAGTTTTGCGACATCCCCTGATGAAATCGCATTGAGAAGCTCCTCAGGGCCTATGCCGGAGAGTATATTAACGCCAAGCTTCGGGCCTATTCCGGAAACGGAAATCAATAATTTGAAAATCGTTTTTTCGAGCTCGGTCATAAAACCGAAAAGGATAAATGCATCTTCACGCACATGGGTATATACATGGAGGCTTACTTCTCTATCTTCTTCAGGCAAGGCATAAAATGTCGACAGCGGGGTAATTACTTCATAGCCGATCCCGCCGTTATCAACGATAATTGCGTTGGTGGATTTCCTGAGTAAAAGACCTTTGATATGAGCAATCATGATGTACTGTTCTGCATTGTCCGGTTAGAGCTTCCTGTCATGTCTGATCCAGTTAAGATGGCATATGGCGACCGCAAGGGCGTCGGACGTGTCAGGTCCGAAGATCTTGGGAAGGCCCAGTATGACCTTCACCATGGCCTGGACCTGCTCCTTGCCGGCCCTGCCGTAACCAACTACCGATTTTTTGATCTCCAGGGGAGAATATTCAAATATCCTGATGCCGCAGCTGACCGCCGCAATCAGCGCCGCCCCCCTGGCATGGCCCAGCTTAAGGGAGCTTTTTACGTTCTTTGCAAAAAAGACGTCCTCTATGGCCATCTCATCCGGGTGGTAGAGGTTCATGATCTCCGTCATGGCACGGTAGATCTCATGTATTCTTTCATAAAAGGGAACTGTCCCCGGAGAGGATATGGCGCCTGCCTTAACTAATCTCAAATGGCCCTTTGTCTTCTCTATTATGCCGTAACCTGTCGTGATGGAACCCGGGTCCACGCCCAGAACAAGCATCAGCCCAAGGCCTCCATGACTTCATCGGGGATATCGAAATTGGCATAGACGTGATTCACGTCATCGCTGTCTTCAAAGGCCTCCATGATATTAAGCATCTGCTCGGCCTTCTTGCCTTCAAGCTTGACCGTGTTTTTGGGGATCTTTGTCAGTTCTGCCTGCTTATAGAGCATTTTTTTGTCATCAAACGCCTTCTTAACTGTTTCAAAATCCGCAGGGGATGAGATGACCTCAAACTCCCCGTCGCTTTCACTGACATCCTCGGCCCCTGCCTCCAGGGCGATTTCCATCAGTTTTTCCTCAGTTATGCCGGGGCCGTCAAAGGTAAAGACTCCTTTGTTTTCAAATATCCATGCCACGCAGCCGGGTGACCCGAGGCTGCCTCCGTGCCTGTCAAAGATATATTTTACCTCCGCTACCGTGCGGTTCTTGTTGTCTGTAAGGCATTCAACCAGCATGGCCACACCGCCCGGGCCATACCCCTCGTACATGATCTCATCATAGGAGACCCCCTCCAGCTCTCCTGTGCCTTTCTTGATTGCCCTTTCAATATTGTCCTTGGGCATGTTTTCCGCCTTTGCCGCAAGAACAGCTGAACGAAGGCGCGGATTGCCGTCCACATCGCCTCCCCCCATGCGCGCTGCCACTGTTATTTCCTTAATTAGTTTCGTGAATATCCTGCCTCTCTTGGCATCAGCAGCGCCCTTTTTATGTTTTATAGAACTCCATTTAGAATGACCGGACATCTCATACCTCCTGATTAAAACCGGTGAAAATAATTGATTGGTGAAATGATTAAGCAATTAATCTTAAATCTGTTTTATAACCCTAATAATCTGTTTAATCAATTGACTTTTTTACGAATTTCAGTCCGATCAGGTAAACCTCCCTGCTCCTCTTGCGAACCGCCGAAGGCCGCAGTATCCGCGTCTGATCGAAATATCCTGAGGCCTTATCCCTAAAGGATTTAAAATCCTCTCCCTCAAAGACCTTGCATATAAAATGTCCGTCTTTCTTAAGGACGGAAACTGCGATTTTAAGGGCCTTTTCTGCAAGGGCCATGGACCCGCAGGTATCAGCAAATTTGTTGCCGGTGGTCTGAGGGGCTAGATCACTTATAACCAGGTCGATTTTCCCTGTGTCCAGGGAAATATCCTCAGCATTAAAGGCAAGGATATCCGCCTGGATAAACCGGAAATTAGGTGAGGAAACATGGTCAGGTCTTTGAAGATCAATGCCGATAATCTTCCCCCCCTGTCCTGCCTTCTTTATACAAAACTGAGTCCAAGATCCCGGATAACATCCAAGGTCAAGTATGCGTGATCCCTGTTTTATTAACTTGTACTTTTTATCTATCTCTTCCAGTTTGTATACCGATCGGGCAAGCCAGTTTTCTTCCCTGGCGCGATCAGTATAATGATCCTTCCACCTGTTTCCAGCAGTCATTTTTAATATCCTGTCCCCGAGATCCGATTGATATAACTATCATATATAAAAGGGCTTTGCAAAAAAATTGTATTATGGGATAGTATCAAACCGCAAAAATTTTATGCGTTGACAAGCATTAAATTCCTGCTTAAAACTTTAGTTAAGAACAGATGTGTAAGGATTTTAATAATCAATGTTTGAGTCTCTTAAATTATCCGATTTGCCTGAAAGACAATGCGGGGTCCTGAGGAAGCCTTCAAATACAAGGCCTTTGCTTCGTGTTATAGAAGAAAACGGGAAAAGGGCTGTTGTCAAGGACTTCTCGGTTAACGGGTTTATATACAGAAATACGGCCGGGAGGTTTCTTGTCTGGAGGGAGAAAAAGGCCTATGAAAAACTGGAAGGAATAAAAGGGGTTCCTGTCTTCTATGGCTCGATCGACGGCCTGGCCGTTATTATGGAGGAGATCTCCGGGGAAAGCATCAAGTCTGTCCATAAGACGACCGGCATACCGGAAAAATTTTACATGGATCTTCAT
>JBFYXR010000446.1:0-7573 GCA_041310455.1 Desulfobacteraceae bacterium
TTGAATAGGCCCTGGCGCTGAAGCCCAGCCTGTCCATGGCCCTTTCAAGGAGCACTTCAGATGCGGAATCAACCTCGCAGAATTTTCTGATCTGCCGGCTGTTCATGTCGGCATTCTTGAATATCCTGGTCCTTTGAAATCTCTCTGCCTGTATATCCCTGGCCCTCTTGACCCTCTTGAGTATATCACCGGACGACCTCCCCCCATCCTTTGCAGAGAGGTCTTTATACTGCACTGCAGGCACTTCGGTATGGATGTCGATCCTGTCCAGCAGCGGACCTGATATCTTTGATCTGTAGCGCTGTATCTGGGGAAAAGAGCACAGGCATTCCCTTTTCGAGTCCCCGAAAAAGCCGCAGGGGCAGGGGTTCATTGCAGCCACAAGCATGAAGTTTGCGGGGTATGTGACCGTTGTGCTTGCCCTGGCTATTGTGACGTACCTGTCTTCCATGGGCTGACGCAATACCTCAAGGACATTCTTTTTAAATTCCGGCACTTCATCCAGAAAAAGCACGCCGTTATGCGCCATGCTTACCTCGCCCGGTTTGGGGTTCTGCCCTCCGCCAATCAGGCCCGCGTCAGATATGGTATGATGAGGGGCCCTGAAGGGACGCGTCTTGATCAGACCGCACCCCCTTGGCATAAGGCCCATGACGCTGTATACCTTTGATGTCTCCAGTGCCTCCTGGAATCCCAGTTCAGGAAGTATTGTATGGAACCTCTTTGCCAGCATGGTCTTCCCTGAGCCAGGGGTTCCAATCATCAGCATATTATGCCCTCCTGCCGCCGCTATCTCCATTGCCCTTTTTACGTTTTCCTGTCCGAGCACATCGCTCAAATCCATTTCGCTCTCAGCGGTTTTGAACAGCTCCTCGGAGTCGTTATGAAAAGGCTCTATGGGGGAGATGCCTGCGAGCGCCTCCACAACCTGGGAAAGGACGTTGACCGGATATATGCTGATCCCTTCAACCGCTGCCGCCTCTGTCGCGTTTTCCACCGGCAGAAATATCCCCTTCATATTCATTTCCCTCGCCATTACCGCGACGGAAAGAGCGCCTCTGACCGGCCTTATAAGCCCGTCCAGCGAAAGCTCTCCAAGGACAAGGAAACCACCGAGCAGATCGCCTGGTATAACCCCTGTTGCAGCCAGGATGCCTATTGCCATGGGCAGGTCAAAGGCTGAACCCTCCTTTTTCACATCAGCAGGCGCCAGATTGACGGTGATCCTGTCCGAGGGGAATTCATAACCTGAGTTCTTTATAGAGGCCTTTACCCTTTCCTTACTCTCCCTGACAGCCCCTTCAGGAAGCCCTACCGTGGAAAAGTTCGGAAGACCCTTTGAAATATCCACTTCCACTTCCACTATGTATGCATCTATCCCGATAACCGCGCTGCTCAACACCCTGGCCAGCATATTCATCTCCTGTAAGATATTGTTCGTTGAAAAATACTTCCGCCTGATCTACATTTAGCTCATGATTTCAGAAGAGTACCCGTAAGAAACAGGACATAAAAATATTATGATATTGATATGCTTTTATAATGTTTTAATTAACAGCAACTTGAAATAATTCTTAAGGAAAATAGCCTTTACATTAACAAAGAGGCATGTTATAAAATGCAGTTTATTTGAGACGACAATAAGGCGTATTGAATCTGAATATGGCTTAATAATGCCGGGGTGTGAAAATCATACTCAGCATCCGGCATCCTTTAAAGGATATATCAAAAATAAGTCAACGGCAAGAGTTTATAATACGCCTGAAAAATAAATTTTATACCCCATTAAAATACTGCTCATTTTTAATAAACGCTTGATCAAGGAGAACAACATGGCACGAATCACGGTGGAAGATTGCTTGAATAGGGTGAATAACCGCTTTGTCCTTATACATATGGCATCCAAACGGGTAAGGCAGCTGCGCAAAGGCGCCGAGCCTACAGTAAGCGCCAAAAACAGGGACATAGTGATTTCCCTTCGAGAGATCGCGGCTGGAAATATCAACTCTATCAAGGGGACCGGCATCGATAATTCCCAGGATTACCAGGACACATTTTTCACTGAAGATCTTCTCCCTGTAACTGAAAACGATTAGACCGGCATGGAGGGGGAGATATCGGCAGGTATTAAAAAATGAACAGCAGAGATTATTACGAAACCCTGGATGTCAGCCGTGATGCCGGCGATGAGGAGATCAAGAAGGCCTACAGAAAACTGGCCATGAAATATCACCCGGACAAGAATCCCGGGGACAAGGGTGCCGAAGAAAAATTCAAAGAGGCATCTGAGGCCTATGAAGTCCTGAGAGACAGGGAAAAAAGGCGGATCTATGACCAGTATGGTCATGAAGGTCTTAAGGGCACGGGCTTCAACGGATTTAATGGTTTTAATGACATCTTCTCCAGCTTTGGAGATATATTCGAAGATTTTTTCGGTTTCAGCGGAGGCGGAAGGTCGGGCAGATCCCGCGCCAGGAAAGGCAAGGATCTCCGCTATGACATGGAGTTAACCCTTGAAGAGGCATTCTCAGGAAAGGAAAAAAACATATCCTTTCAGAAATGGGTCCACTGTGAAATCTGTGATGGCTCCGGGGTAAGCCCCGGGAGCGATGTCAAGAAGTGCAGCACCTGCAATGGAAACGGAAGCGTTATTACTTCTCAGGGTTTTTTCAGGATAAAGACCACCTGTCCGACCTGTAACGGCCAGGGCACCATTATAAGCAAGCCGTGCCATGAATGCAGCGGGGAAGGCAAGGTCCGGAGCAAAAAGGAGATCAACATCAAGATTCCGCCCGGTGTTGATAACGGCTCGCAGCTAAGGCTGCGCGGAGAAGGCGAGGCAGGGGAACATGGCGGGCCGCCCGGCGACCTGTTTATAGTCCTTCACGTTAAAGAGCATGAGCTGTTTTCCAGGGACGGCGAAAACCTCTTCGCCGAGATACCGATCTCTTTTGTACAGGCCGCGCTGGGAGACAGGATTAATATACCGGTAATAGGCCAGGAGGAGCAGAAAGAGGTCAAGGTCCCCCAGGGTTCTCAGCCAGGGGATATAATAACCCTTGCAGGACTCGGGATGCCGGGCCTGAACAGGAGGCAACGGGGTGACCTGTACCTCAAACTTAACGTGCGGATACCCAAGAAATTAAGCAACCGCCAGAAGGAGATACTGGAGGAATTTGCAAAGTCTGAAGAATCAAAGACATCAAATATCATCGGAAAGATATTTGGCTCATGACGACATACAGTTAATATTCAATTGTTTTCCGATTTTCCCGATGACTATTGCATGCAGCCCGGTTTTATCGGTTGCAGAGAATGAAATAACCGGCAATAATATATACAGGGGGATGAATTAGAAATCATGCTTAGCAAGGAACAGCTTGAGTCTTTTAAAAAACTTCTTAACCAGCAGCTTGAGGAGCTCCTTAACGGGGTAACCAAAACCGTTACCGACATGAGCGACGACAATGAAAACATGCCCGATCCGTCCGACAGGGCAACCCTGGAGTCTGACCGTAATTTCACACTGAGGATACGCGACAGGGAACGAAAGCTGATAGGAAAGATAAAAGACGCCCTGGAACGAATCGAGATGGGCACATTCGGAATCTGTGAATCCTGTGAAGAGGATATATCCGAAGGAAGGCTTAGGGCAAGGCCTGTTACGACCCTGTGCATAGAATGCAAAAAGAAACAGGAAGATGAGGAAAAAATAAAGGGGCATTAATACATTTTATTTTTTAATATTAACAAGCCGGAGCATATGTAATTGCCCGGCTTTTTTATTCGGAACATATCTATTACAAATACAATAATACTATGATATGCTTAAAATTAAAGGCTATCATTACGGGACATGGTTGTTAAGTCCTGGGGAAAAAACCGGCTGGATATTATTGTTGGGGCAGCGTGCGTATGGCAGGAAGATCAAACCAGGATACTAAAGAGAAGAAGGATGTTGGCGGTCACCCTAACGAGGAGATAATAACGACGCATATAAATGCCGACTTCGACTCCCTCTCATCCATGGTTGCCGCAAAAAAACTGTATCCCCATGCCGTGATTGTCTTCCCGGGCTCCCAGGAGAAAAACCTCAGAAATTTTTTTCTCCATTCCATGTCCTATCTTTTCAATTTCGCAAGGATAAAACAGATCGACCTGGATAAGGTCAGGAGGCTTATCCTGGTTGATACCCGCCAGAAAAACCGGATAGGCAAATTCGCCGAGCTGCTGGGGAAAAAAGATATCGAGGTGCACATATTCGATCATCATCCCGCCTCTGATGACGATATCAGGGGAATCGAAGAGTATATAAAGCCTGTAGGCTCCACGACAACCATACTAACGGAAATCATCAGGGAAAAGGGCATTCCGCTTACGCCTGATGACGCCACGATCATGTGCCTTGGCATACACGAGGATACAGGCTCCTTCACATTTTCCTCCACGACCCCGGAAGACCACATGGCCGCGGCATGGCTGTCCGGTCAGGGCGCCAAGCACCATATCATCGCCGATCTTATCACCCGTGAACTCTCAGCCGAGCAGGTGTGGGTCCTAAATGACCTTACGCAATCCGCGACAAGCCAGGTGATCAACGGCATTGAGGTGGTTGTAGCGAGGATTGTCAGGGAGGAATACCTTGGCGACTTTGCCATGCTTGTCCATAAATTCATGGAGATGGAAAACCTCAAGGTCGTTTTTGCCCTGGGGCAGATGGAGGACAAGGTCTACCTTGTTGCCAGGAGCAGGGTAAATGATGTTAATGTTGCAGAGATAGCGCTTGCCTTCGGCGGCGGCGGGCATCCCCACGCAGCCTCGGCCACAATCAGAAAAAAGACCCTGGAGCAGGTGGAAAGGTCCCTGCAGACGCTCCTCAGAAAACGCATCAATCCCCAGAAAAAGGCCAAGGATATGATGTCCTCACCTGTCATACATATCCCGCCGCAGGAAACCATCAAGACCGCATCGACCATAATGACAAAATACAACATCAATGTCCTCATGGTAGTGGGCGACAATGAAGGCCTGCTGGGTTATATCACAAGACAGATAATGGAGAAGGCGGTGTACCTTGGGCTGGGGCATATCCCGGTCAAGGAATACATGAATATCGAATATTCAGCGGTCACGCCCGACACCCCTCTCAACGAGATCCAGGACCTTATTATCAAAAACAAGCTCAGGATACTGCCTGTCATGGAAGACGGAAAACTGAAAGGGGTGATAACCAGGACCGATCTCCTGAACATACTTGTGGGAGGCCCTGTTATTCCTGATTTTCTATATGAGTCCCATCACTCCTCTCACTTTACAAGGAAAAAGAATATCGCATCCGTGCTGAAGGAGCGCCTTCCAAGGAGGGTGATCTCCCTGCTGAAGGATTTCGGGAATACCGCGGACTCCCTTGAGTACAAGGTCTACCTTGTGGGCGGCCTTGTAAGGGATGTGTTTCTGAAAAAAGAAAACCTCGATGTGGATATCGTCGTTGAAGGAGACGGAATCAGGTTCGCCTATGAATATGCCTCACGCCATGATGAGGTCAGGGTAAGGAGCCACAAGAAGTTCGGGACAGCCGTGCTCATATTCCCCGACGGCTTCAAGGTGGATATTGCCACAGCCCGCATGGAGTTCTATGAGACCCCTGCGGCCCCGCCCATGGTCTCAACAAGCTCCCTTAAGCTGGACCTTTACAGGAGAGATTTCACCATAAATACCCTTGCGATCAAGCTCAACAAAAGGGATTACGGCACCATGGTGGATTATTTCGGTGGCCAGAAGGACATGAGGGAAAAGATCATCAGGGTTCTCCATAACCTGAGTTTCGTTGAGGACCCCACCAGGGTGTTCAGGGCCATCCGTTTTGAGCAGAGGTTCGGTTTCAAGATCGGAAAACTAACCCTATCACTGATGAAAAACGCGGTTGAGATCAACTGTCTCAGGGAGCTTTCAGGAAGGCGTCTTTTCATAGAACTCAGGCTGATATTGATGGAAAATCATCCTGTCCAGGCTATAGAAAGGATGAACGAGTTCAACCTCCTTCAATTCATTTCCCCTGAAATCAGGTTCAGCAGTGATCTCAAAAAGATACTTGAGGGCATAGAATCCGTCATCTCCTGGTTCAGGCTGCTATATCTTGAAGAACCCTATGACCAGTGGAAGGTCTACTGGCACGGACTGACGTCACAGCTGGACGGAGACATCCTGGATGACATGACCGAGAGGATGCAGATGAATGACCTGGAAAGCCGCAGGATGATAGCACAGAGGCTGCAAGTTCCCAATATCCTGGATAAATTATTCAAGATGAAGAAGGATAACAGTTACGAGATCTATACCCTGCTTTCGCAGTATGACACAGAGCTGCTTCTTTTCATCATGGCAAAGGCAAACAATGAAAAGATCAAAAAGGTGATATCCCTTTATTTTACCAAGCTGAAGGGTACCAAAATAAAGGTCAGGGGGGCCGACCTCGTAAAAATGGGCCTCAAACCGGGCCCCCTGTACCGGGACATATTTTCCGGCCTGCTGAAGGCCAGGATCAATGATGAGGTAACCACCATGGAAGACGAGATAAATTATATCAAAGAAAATTTCAAAGGGATGTCTTGAAATGCGGCTCCCCGGATGATATACGTTATCGTTCATGCGATTTGAAAATTTTGATTTGCGGGAAGAATAACTTCAGGAGATTGTTTTAATGAAAAAAAGAATTGTGAGCGGAATGAGGCCCACCGGAAGGATGCACCTGGGGCATCTTCATGGAGCCCTTAACAACTGGAAATCGCTTCAGAAGGAATACGAATGCTTCTTTTTTATAGCAGACTGGCATGCAATGACCACGGAATATGCCAACACCGGTAACATCAGGGGTTCCATACCCGATATAATAATAGACTGGATCTCAATCGGGCTTGATCCCGAGCTGTCGACATTCTTCATTCAGTCCGATATACAGGAGCATACTGAGCTTCACCTGGTCTTTTCAATGATAACTCCTCTGCCCTGGCTTGAAAGGAACCCGACATACAAGGAGCAGCTGAAGGAGCTGACCCAGAAGGACCTTTACACCTATGGTTTTCTGGGCTATCCGGTGCTTCAGGCTGCCGATATCCTCATGTACAAGGCAAACGGCGTTCCCGTCGGAGAGGACCAGGCGCCCCACGTGGAGCTGACCAGGGAGATAGCAAGGAGGTTCAACTTCATCTACAAAGATGTTTTCCCTGAACCTGCCACGCTCCTTGCTCCGACCTCCAGGCTGCTCGGGCTTGACAGGCGCAAGATGAGCAAGAGCTACAACAACGCCATTTTCCTTTCTGACAGCGATAAGGAGATATCCTCAAAGGCAAGCCAGATGATCACGGATCCGCAGAGGATGAGAAGAAGCGACCCGGGAGATCCCAAGATATGCAATGTGTTTACCTTTCATGAGATATACACCCCTGAAGGCACAGTGGCCCAGATAGAAAAGGACTGCCGCAGCGCCGCCATAGGATGCGTTGAGTGCAAAAAGATCATGGCAAAAAACCTGATTGAGGCGTTGTCGCCGGTAAGAGAAAAGCGTAAGGCCCTG
>JBFYXR010000450.1:0-12370 GCA_041310455.1 Desulfobacteraceae bacterium
TGGACCTTTCCACCGGGGGAGACATAGATGTCTTCAGGAGAAAGATCCTTAAGGAAGCAACGGTCCCCATCGGGACAGTGCCTATCTACCAGGCGGTTGTAAGGGCAATAAACGACAAGGGAGGGGTGCCTTACCTGACTGTTGACGATATATTTGAGGTTATTGAAAGACAGGCAGAGGACGGCGTGGATTTTATCACTGTCCACTGCGGCGTGACCAGGGCCGCCCTTGAGATGCTGAAAGGACAGGGGAGGATTACCGATATTGTCAGCCGAGGAGGCGCCTTTTTAACTGCATGGATGCTTCACAATGACAGGGAAAATCCGCTTTACGATAATTATGACAGGCTCCTCGCTATAGCTAAAAAATACGATGTAACGCTCAGCCTGGGCGATGGACTGAGGCCGGGATGCCTTGCGGATGCCACTGACAGGGCGCAGATCCACGAACTCATGACACTGGGTCATCTCACCAAGATCGCATGGGAGCAGGATGTGCAGGTCATGATAGAAGGACCGGGGCATGTACCCCTGAACCAGATAAGAGCCAATATCCTCCTTGAAAAAAAGCTCTGCCACAATGCACCCTTTTACGTCCTCGGACCCCTGGTTACCGATATTGCGGCAGGCCATGATCATGTGGCATGCGCCATAGGAGGGGCCGTGGCAGGCGAGGCAGGGGCGGATTTTCTCTGTTATGTAACACCTTCCGAGCACCTTTCTCTTCCGACAATCGACGATGTGAGGGAAGGCGTTATCGTGACAAGGATAGCAGCGCATGCGGCGGACATTGCCCGTGGAAATAAGGCTGCGATGGAAAGGGATATCATGATGTCCAAGGCAAGGAAGGCCCTTGACTGGGAGACGCAGATGAAATACGCCATCGACCCTGTCAAGGCACGGAAGATAAGGGGGGAAAACCTGCCGTGCGAGGAGGATGTCTGCACCATGTGCGGAAAATACTGCGCCATGAAACAGGTTAGGGAATATCTTTCACCTATTTCCCCAGACAGAATTCGCTGAAGATCCTGTCATAGATTTCTTCATCGGTTGTCTCGCCGGTTATCTCCCCGAGGGCGTCAGACCCTTCCCTGACATCCATTGCTATAATATCCAAGGGCGAGCCGTTTCTTATGTTTTCAACCGCGCCTTTGAAATTAGCCAGGGCCTTTGTCAAGGCGTTTTTATGCCTGATGTTCGGCCCCGGTGACAGGGAGATGCTGTCAGGGTCATTTTCCATGACCTTGTCCGGTATGGTGTTCAGCAGGTCATCTATTCCTTCCCCGGTCAGGGTGGAGATCCTTATAACCTTCATGCCGTCGACTATCCTGTTCAGTTCAGCTTCATCAAGCCTGGAGGGGAGATCAATCTTGTTGACTACGATCAGGCTCTTCTCCCTGCCGGCCCTGGAGATGATCCGGTGGTCATCCTTGTTCATGGGTCTGCTCCGGTCAATCAGTATCAATGCCAGGTCAGCCTCTTCAAGTTTCTGCTCGCTGCGCTTGATGCCCAGCCTTTCTATCTTCCCCTTTCCCTCTCTTATCCCCGCGGTGTCCATGAGCCGGAAGGGGATGCCCTTCATGTGTATCGTCGATTCAATTACATCCCTTGTCGTGCCGGGAACGGATGTAACTATTGCGCGCTCTTCGTTGATAAGGCGGTTGAGAAGGCTTGATTTGCCTGCATTTACACGGCCGGCAATAACCGTATCAATGCCTTCCATCCACATCTTCCTGCGGGCATAGGCGCTTATAAACCTGTTGACAGGCTCAATGATATCCTTTTCAATAAACCCCGCCGTCTCTTCCCTTGACAGCATGCCGGGTTCATCCTCCGGAAAATCAATGGCCGCCTCGATCCTTGCCAGGATCTCGATCAATCCGGTCCTCAGCTCCTTTACCCTGTCCCTGAGTTCGCCCCTTATCTGCCTTGATGCCAGGAGGAGGCCTCTTTCCGACCGGGAGTTTATCAGGTCCATAACAGCCTCTGCCTGAGTAAGGTCTATCCTGCCGTTTGCAAAGGCGCGGAAGGTAAACTCTCCTGGCCTCGCCATCCTGGCGCCCTGTTCTACTATTATCTGAAGTATCTTTGAAAGCAGGGTATGACCGCTGTGGGAATTTATCTCAACAACATCCTCTTTTGTATAGGAATGGGGGGCCTTCATGAAGGAAAGCAGGACCTCATCAATCATCTGCCCGCTGGAAGGATCTGTTATCTGTCCCAGATAAAGACGGTGGGACTCAAGTGCCAGGAACGGATTTCCCGGCCTGAAGATCTTTTTGGCGATTTCTTCAGCCCTGGGACCGCTTACACGAATGATACCTATCCCTGCCTTGCCGAAGGGCGTTGAAACGGCAGCGATGGTATCATTGTTCATCGGTTCATAGGGCATGGGAAGCAAATCTATTTCTTGTAAATAATCACTACCTTTTTCATAAGCCCTTCTCCGCGGCTTCTTGTATCAAGCTTTTCATCATTCTTAAGGGCAATATGAATTATACGCCTGTCATGGGGGTTGAGGGGCGCTGTGGACAAAGATTTTTTCTGATTTTTTACCTTTTCCCCGATCTTCATAGCCAGTTCGGTCAGGGAGTCAATGTGTCTCTGACGGTAATTTTCCGAGTCTATGATGACCCTTATCTTCTTTTCGGACGTGCTGTTCATTATCCTGTTTACGAGATATTCAAGGGCGTCAAGGGTCTTGCCTTTACGGCCGATAAGTATGCCTGAGGCATCCCCTTCTATATTCATCATGATCCTGCCGTGTGACGCCTCCGCTTTTACAGAAGCCTCAACGGGTATAAGCGCCAGAATCTTTTCAAGGGTGTTCTTTGCAGGTTCCAGGTATTTTTCAATATCACCTTCTCCTGCAATATCAGCTGTGCTTTCATCATCATCGTAATTATTGTCTATGTCATTTCCCTTTTCAACCTCGTCGGCAGGGCTTGTCTCAATGTCGTCATTTTCTCTTGTAACATTGACCCTAACCCTGGTCTTCCTTGATCCCACCAGCCCGAATATACCTGCCGAACCCGGTTCGATGATGTGAACATCAAGTTCTTCTACAGGTATGTTCAATTCACGGGACGCCTTTTCAATAGCCTCTTCGGCGGTCTTCCCTTCAAATTCATAGGTTTCCATGTTTTTCCTCCAAAAATTCTTAAACTGAGCTTTTTTTGATGCGGTATTGCTGGCCAATAGAAATCAAGTTGTTCACAAGCCAATAGAGCACGAGCCCTGATGGGAAATTTATAAACATCACTGTAAAAATAATCGGCAAAAACATCATCATCTTTGCCTGGGCCGGGTCGCCCGGTGGTGGGGACATCTTCTGCTGCAGGAACATTGAAGCCCCCATCAGAAGGGTAAGTACAGGTATCCCGGCGGGCGTCGACATGAAGGGGATACTGAAGGGAAAATGAAACAGTCGGTCCGGCACGGATAGATCGTCTATCCAGAGCATGAAAGGCGCCTGCCTCAACTCAATGGCAATGCTCAGGATCTTGTAAAGCGCAAAAAAGACAGGGATCTGTATAAGCATGGGGAGGCATCCGCCCATGGGATTCACCTTGTAGGTCTTATAAAGATTCATCATCTCGCGCTGCATCTGCTCTCTGTCATCCTTATACCGGTCCCTTATCTTGGCCATCAGGGGCTGGATCTTCTGCATCTCCTTCATGGACACATAGCTCTTATGGGTGAGAGGCCAGAATAAAATCTTGATTAAGATTGTTAAAATTATAATTGATATGCCATAATTGTGGACGTAATTGTTAAAGAAACGCAATAAAAAATACAATGGCCTTGCTATAATGTCAAACCATCCGAAATTAATGGCCTTTTCCAGTTTTTTGCTTGAGGCCTTAAGGATATCCTGGTCTCTGGGACCGAAGTAGAGGGCGTATCCCGAAGCAGTTTTGACAGAGGGGCTAAGGGATATTATCGGGGAGATATGGGTAGCGCTAATAATGCCCGAGGGGGCAGTGAAACCGTAAAAAGCCGCCGGACTCTGATCTTCAGGGACAATTGATGAGATAAAATATTCGTTTTCATAGGCTACCCACGCGATCTGCCCTGAAAGGGATTTGCCTTCATCATCCATCTTTCCTGCCTTAAATTGTTCATATCCGTTATTAAGAAGCAGGGACGCCCCGGTAAAGGAAGAATAGCTTTTTTTTGCTTCAGGAGGCATGTTTTTAAGGGTCGTCCTGATATTGCCGCTGACCGGAGCGCCGGTATTGTTGGTCAAAGTAACAAAAAGATCGATGGTATATTTATCAGGATAAAATTTAAAGGTCTGGTCAATTGAGACGCCGTTAATCGCCTGGCATGTAAAGGTGAGATCCATCGGGGAAGATCCGTCAGCAAGAGTAATGGAGTCATGACTTACATTGTAAAATACCGCATTATTGTCTGACAATAATCCACCGGCATTGAAAGCTACTGAAAGAAAATTCTCACTGTTGTCCTTGATATTGATCAAATCAACCAGGGGGGAATCAGGCTCCATCGTGGCTTTATATTTCTTCAGCTTGAAACTCTTTATGGTTGCCCCTTTGTTGGTGAACACGGCCTTATAAAGAGGAGTTTCTACATCAATCTCCTCTTCGGCAGCAGAAGTTGTCGCCTGCTGCACATCCTGACCCTGAATGCTGCTGTCGGCTGCAGTCCTGGTCTCCGGAATGACCGCGGCGCTTTCCCTGGTTGCGGCATCATTTCCCGCGGGCGTCTGTTCCTGTTTTGTCCCGGTAAAATATGACCACAGGAGCAATACCAGGAAGGATAATGCAAATGCAATGGCTAGTCTTTTTTCCATATAATACACACTCGGAAATTAAAAAATTAAATCAAAAAATATCCCTGCTTCCTCGGCATTCATCGGTCAAGGGGGATTGTATCCGCCAGGGTGGAATGGGTGGCATTTGAATATCCTGATTAGCGACATCATGCCCCCTTTAAATATCCCATACTTCATGATTGCCAGGCGGGCATACTCTGAACATGAAGGATAAAAGCGGCAGGTCGGCGCAGTAAACGGGGAGACTGCTTTCTGGTAAAAAGATATCAGTCCAAGAGGAATATATCTAAGATTATAGATTATTTTTCTTAACAAATATCATATTACCCAATTCATCTCTGATATCTTTGAATAAAAGGTCATGGGCGCCTCTGTTGGCAATAACGATTAAATCATAGCCTTTTTGAAAAGACTCTTTGTTTAACCTGAAGAATTCTCTGATAAGTCTTTTTATCCGGTTTCTTATTGCCGCGTTGCCTATCCTCCTGTTTACTGTAATCCCCAGTCTCGTAATGATCAGCCCGTTCTCTTTTATAAGGACGGTAAAATGCCCTGTGCGATATCGTTTGCCGGAGCGATTTAGATTGACAAAATCCTTCCGGTTCAATAATCTTTCATCTTTGGGGAATGAAAAGGATTTCATACATTGTAGTAGCTTACGGATAACCTTTTTCGCCCTTTGGCTCTTCTTCTTTTTAGAACCTTAATGCCGCCCGCGGTGCTCATCCTTGCCCTGAAACCGTGGGTGCGTGCTCTTTTAATATTGCTTGGCTGGAATGTTCTTTTCATTTTTTTATACACCTTCTATTGAAATTTACAGTTGTTTAAAGAACAGCCATTTAAACTTAATAGGGGATATTTGTCAAGGTGATTAAACAAATCGCTTTTTTTTACGAATTTTTTTGTTTCATGGTATAGGCAATAATACAGCTAATCGAAAGGAGTATTTTATGTTGTTTGACCCCATTCTCGGGTTGTTTTCCAATGATCTGGCCATTGATTTAGGGACAGCTAATACCCTTGTTTATGTCAAGGGCAAGGGCATTGTGTTAAGAGAGCCCTCTGTCGTAGCGGTTCGCAAGGATGAAAAGGGGAATACTAAAGTTCTGGCAGTAGGTAAAGAGGCAAAGATGATGCTTGGCCGCACCCCGGGCAATATCGCTGCAATCCGTCCGATGAAAGACGGGGTCATTGCAGATTTTGAGATAACGGAGGCCATGCTTCGTCATTTTATACGCAAGGTCCATAACAGGACCACCCTTGTCCGCCCGCGAATTATCATATGTGTTCCTTCAGGCATTACACAGGTAGAAAAGAGGGCTGTCCGAGAGTCTGCGGAATCAGCAGGCGCCAGGGAGGTCTTTCTTATAGAAGAGCCCATGGCGGCGGCAATAGGCGCCGGGCTTCCGATTACCGAACCCACATGCAACATGGTAGTTGATATAGGGGGTGGGACAACAGAGGTAGCGGTTATTTCACTTTCCGGGATTGTATACAGCAAATCGGTCAGGGTCGGCGGAGACAAGATGGACGAGGCCATTTTGCAGCATATCAAAAGAAAGTATAACCTGCTGATCGGGCCGTCTACCGCAGAGATCATAAAAACCACAATAGGGAATGCCTTTCCGAGTGATCATGTTGAGACAATAGAGGTAAAAGGCCGGGATCTCGTAACAGGCATACCAAAGATCCTGACTATTGACTCGGATGAAGTAAGAAAATCAATCTCCGAACAGGTCGAAACGATAGTCGAAACTGTCCGTATCGCGCTGGAACAGACACCTCCCGAACTGGCGGCGGATATCGTTGACAGGGGTATTGTATTGACAGGAGGAGGGGCGCTTCTCAAGGACCTTGATGTCCTTCTGAGGGAAGAAACAAAGCTTCCTATAACCATAACGGAAGACCCTCTGTCCACTGTTGTGCTTGGTTCTGGAAAGGCCCTGGACAATATGGCTGTTTTAAGAGAGGTAATGATAAAATAATTTTTCTAAGGGGCTATCAGAATAATTGTTCAGCATTAAATGGATAAAAAAATTCTGGATCTGGGTATTATTAATATTTTTTCTGTTCTTTTTAATTTCTTTGAATCGTGAAAAGAGCGGAAACTGGAATCCCATTGAGAAGGTCGTTGTTGAAATAACAGCCCCTTTTCAAAAATTAGTCTATAACACTATTAATGCGACAAGAAATACATGGTTAAAATATTTTGGCCTGATAAATGCCCGCAAGGAAAATGTCCGGCTTAAAGAACAGATAATTTCTCTGAAGACGGAAAATTACCGGAATCAGGAACTGCTTGCTACCTACAGGCGTCTTCTGAGGCTATTACAGTTCACGGAAAGATCTGACCATGCCGTCCTGGCCGCCCAGGTCATAGGAAGAGACCCTTCAGGATTGTTCCAATCTGTAATTATAAATAGAGGTAAAGATTCAGGGCTTTCGGTCAACATGCCTGTTGTCAATGAGGATGGCGTTGTGGGCAGGATAGTATCCGTTTCGGATAATTACTCCAAGGTCCTTTTGCTCATTGATCAGAACAGCGCGGTTGATTGCATCATCCAGCGTTCCAGGGATAACGGGATTGTGAAGGGGCTGTCTTCCACTACCTGCGTTATTGATTATGTCCTGAAGACCAGCGATATAGAAGTTGGGGATATAATAGTCACCTCGGGGATAGGCGGTATTTTCCCGAAGGGCATCCCTCTCGGCAGGGTAACTGAAATAAAAGACCCGCCTGATGAATTTTTCATGGAGGTAAAAATAGAGCCTTTCGTGGATTTTGCCAGGCTGGAGGAGGTATTGATAATATTAATGGAGGACCCATTAGCAGAGTATACGACAGAGAAACAGTAGCCCTTTGCCTTTTTTCATGGCTCATATGCGCATTCTTAATTCTGATTAAAGGATACATGATGAACTGCCTTGTGTCTATTCCGATTGACATCGAGGTTGTTATCATCATGAGCGTCTATCTGCTTGCATACGGCAGTGAAACAGGCGCCGGTATATTTGCATTAGGTCAGGGGCTGCTGACGGACATATTTTCAGGCGGAATATGGGGTTTTCACACCATCCTTTACATAGTAATCTTTTTATTCATCAAGGTGGTATCCAGGCCTTTTGATCTGTTGTCCGCCTTTGGGCAGATTGCACTGGTATTTGTGTCTGTCCTGGTAAAAGAAATTTTAAGCGTCCCCCTTTTACAACTTTTTTCTTTAAACATGGATTTTTCATCCTATGATGTTTTAATGTTTATTGTTTCAGCGTTATCCTCCGGCCTGATAGCGCCTCTGATATTCTACCTGCTTAATTCCTTTGGCCGTCTGTTTCACAGAGTGAAAAAGGGTTTTTGAGCCCTGTTTAGGCAGGGCTTTTAATTCCGATGTTTTTATATAAATTCAGGGGTTTGTCTTGAGCAGTTCAGGTTTTGATCAGGTTTCCGTGGAGACCTTAAACAGACGGCTTTGGTATGTGACAATCTTTATTTTTGCCGTGTTTGCAATGCTTGCATTGAGGCTGTGGTTTCTTCAGGGAATCAACGGCCAGAAGTACAGGACGCAATCTGAAAATAACAGGACTCACCTTCAAAAACTTACCCCCTACAGGGGGCGGATCCTTGACAGGAACGGCGAACTCCTTGTCAGCAACCTCCCCGCATATGACCTGTATATCAACCCCGACGATATACAGGATGAGGAACAGCTTTTGAAGGATCTCAAGAGACTGATAAACCTCGATCCCGGCGAGGTCAGAAAGAAGCTGAATAAGGAGACAGGGGGGTATGCCCTGCAGTCGGTGCTCGTTAAAAAAAACATGTCCTGGGAAGAGCTGGTAAAAATTGAAATAAACCGGTTTAATATGCCGGGGGTTAATCCGCCCCAGAGATCCTACCAGAGGAGCTACCTCTACGGCGATTTTGCCGCCCATGTTGTCGGATATCTTGGGGAAATCAGTGAAAAGGAACTGGCAAGCGATCAATATCCGGACAGCGATCCCGGGGATTATATCGGGAAATACGGGGTGGAAGGGAAGTGGCAGAAGGAGCTGAACGGCGCCAAGGGCGAGGAACAGGTTGAAGTTGACGCGGTAGGAAGGAGATTGCAGGTAATCTCAAAAACAGATCCTGAGTCAGGACAGAACATCTCCCTTACTATCGACAAAAACCTTCAGTCAGCCGCTGAGGCCATGCTCAAAGACAAGACAGGAGCTATTGTTGCAATGGATCCCTCCAACGGTGAGATCCTTGCCATGGCCAGCGGCCCGTCTTTTGACCCCAACATTTTTATCACGGGGATAGATAAAACAGAATGGAAGAGATTAACATCCGGAAAGGATTATCCTCTCCTGAACAGGGCCTTCTCAGGATACCCCCCTGGATCGGTTTTTAAGATAGTTATGGCCCTGGCAGGACTTGAAGAAGGGGTAATAACACCCGAGGAATCTGTGCTTTGTCCGGGGAGCTATACCTTTGGAAACAGGGATTATCATTGCTGGAAAAAGGGAGGCCATGGCATGGTAAACCTGCACAGGGCTATCAGGGAATCCTGTGATGTTTATTTCTACAAGTTGGGAAGAAAGCTGGGCATTGAAAAAATATCCTATTACGCGAAGATGTGCGGCCTTGGCGAAAAGACGAAGATTGAACTCGACTCTGAAAAGGCAGGTCTTATCCCTGATAATGAATGGAAATTGAAGAGATTCGGTGTCCCATGGCAGCCGGGAGAAACCCTTTCAACATCAATTGGACAAAGCTATGTCTCCGTTACTCCATTACAGGCTGCAAGATTGATATCTGTAGTGTTTAATGGGGGCAAGGTCTACCAACCCCAAATTGTTAAATGGATTGGCAATGAAAATGGTCGGAAATATCAGTCTGAACCGGTCCTATTGGGGGAACTTAAGGTTAAAAAAAGCAACCTGGAACTGGTAAAGAGCGGTCTCATTGCAGTTGTGAACGAAGCCGGAGGGACCGCTTCAATTGCAAGGATAAAGGATGTGACTGTTGCCGGCAAAACCGGGACGGCGCAGGTTGTAGGGAAAGAAACCGTTTCTGCGGGTGAATCATCGGATATCTATAAAGACCATGCATGGTTTGTAGGGATCGCCCCTGCAGAAAATCCAAAGATAGCCGTAGCAGCCCTTATAGAACATGGTGAACACGGTGCAAGCACTGCAGCGCCCTTGGTAAGAGATTTAATCAAGCAGTATCTCGGTATTGATCAGAAACCCCAGGCGTCTGTTAATAAAGACATTCCCGAACCGGTTGAGGGTGACTAAAAGGAGCAATAGAATAATGTTCGACAGGAGGCTGTTGCAGAATTTTGACTGGATCTTACTGCTCTTATTGATCTTTATAGGGACAACAAGTGTAATAAACCTGTATAGCGCCACCTATCCCGGCACACAGATACTGATTAAACAGATCTACTGGTATCTCATAGGCTTTGCCGTGCTTTTAATGATGACCACCTTTGATTACCATGTGCTGGAAAGGCTCGCCTGGCCGATCTATCTGTTCTCTCTGACGCTCCTTGTCCTGGTCCTTATGATCGGCAAGGTGTCTTCGGGGTCCCAGAGATGGCTGAGCCTGGGTTTTATCAACTTCCAGCCCTCAGAACTTGCCAAGATAAGCATTGTAATAATCCTGTCCCAGTTCTTTTCAACACATGGAGAGTACGCTGACTATCGCCTCAGGGATTTATGGCAGCCATTTCTCCTCCTCCTCTTGCCCTGTATCCTGATCGCGGATCAACCGGACCTGGGAAGCGCCTTGATCCTGGCAATAATTGCCTTTTCAATAATCCTCATCATGAAAATAAGATGGGCGTCTCTGATAATCCTTATCGTAACAATATCATCAGTAGTCCCTTTTGTATGGTTAAGTTTAAAGGAATATCAGAAGAAGCGTATTTTTACATTCCTGAACCCGGAAAGCGATCCCCTTGGGGCGGGATATCATATTATACAGTCCAAGATAGCCGTGGGTTCGGGGCTGCTCGGAGGAAAAGGGTTTTTAAAAGGCACCCAGACCAGGCTTCATTTTCTGCCTGAACAGCACACCGACTTTGCCTTTTCCGTATGGGCAGAGGAGTGGGGGTTTTTCGGATCGATCTTCCTCTTAATCCTCTATCTTTTTCTAATCCTGTGGGGCATAAATATCGCAAAAAATTCCAAGGATAAATTCGGGTCCCTGCTGGCGATAGGGATCACTGCTATTGTTTTCTGGCAGGTGGTGATCAATGTATGCATGACCATAGGTCTGATGCCTGTTGTCGGCATCCCTCTGGTTCTTTTCAGCTACGGGGGATCATCAATTCTGTCCACAATGCTCGGCATGGGCCTGCTGATGAGTATAAGCATGAGGCGGTTTATGTTTCAATAATTATGTCGTTTTAAGTACATAATTTCTACTAAACCGGAATTTAGGATTATTTTTTCTTGCAATGAATAATTCAATATGTTAATTGTTTTCGTCTCAAAATTTTGCTGGGATTAAGATATGAAAAACAGGGATCAAATCAATGCCTTCCTGGGCAAAGATACGGAATTTGAAGGGAAACTGTCTTTCAAGGGTGCGGTCCGGATTGACGGACGATTTACGGGAGAGATATTCACCGACGGCACCCTGATTGCCGGCGAGTCCGCGGTTATTAAATCCGAAATCCATGTTTCCCATATTATTATAAGCGGGGAGATCAGAGGCAATATTATTGCCGATAAAAGGATTGAGATCCACGCCCCGGGAAAGGTATACGGAAATATCCAGGCGCCTGTGGTTGTAATCGATGAAGGCGTTATCTTTGAGGGAAACTGCCGGATGCAGAAGGCAGAGGCTGAAAGAGAGAAAAAATTAGCCATAGTAACCTGACAGCCGGGCAGATGAAATGCTCCCCGGGCAATATCCATGTCTGGGTAGAGATACCCTCAGGCAGCAGCAATAAAAAAATCTTTTTTATAGCGGCCTTCCAATATTAGGCAACTTCATATAAACCTGTAAGAGAAGTATAGTAGCCATGCTGACAATAGATTATACTTTGATTATCCAGTTATTGAATTTCCTCCTCCTTATCCTCCTGTTGAATATAATAGTCTTTCGACCTGTCCGTAATATGCTGAATAAAAGAAAAGAAGAGATGTCCTCTGACGTGGAGAGTACACAGGGATGGGGCCAAAAGGCGGAAAGATATTCCGAAGAGCTTCGTGCAAACATCTCCAATGTCCGCAAAAACGGCATCAAGGAAAAAGAGGTATTAAAATCCGAGGGGCTGGAAGCGGAAAAGAAGATGTTAAAGGACACCTATTCCATTGTCGAAGACAAAACCAGCAAGGCCATGGCAGAGCTTGAGAAAAAGAGGATAAAGGCCCGGGATTCGCTTGAGAAGGAAATAAAAGGATTTTCCATGGATCTTGCTGAAAAATTTCTTGGGAGGGGCGTTTAATGTCAATGGCATGTTTAATAAAGAGGCACCTCCTCTCAGCGGTCTTTTTAATGTTTTTATCTTTCCTTGCATGCAGCCCTGCCTTTTCCGGAGAGGCGGAGCACTCGACCGAAACAGCAACTGAAGTTCAT
>JBFYXR010000452.1:0-2740 GCA_041310455.1 Desulfobacteraceae bacterium
CTGAAAGTGTCTTGCATGCCCGCAAGGCCGGGCTTTTCGGATGCCGACGCGATACCCGTTTGAAAACCTGGTGCAATCGTCCCCCCGAGCTTTTTTAATGCCAGCGCAGATGCAGAAGCCGCACTGGCGGCAATCAAAAACTGCCGTCTTCCAGGATTCCAATGACATGATTTCACAACATACTCCTTTATTCAAAATATTTTTAATTTATTTGTAGGCAACTATGTGAGGGAAAACTGATGCCTATAGGTATTAACATAATAAACTTAACCAAAAGATGACCAATAAATTAATGTATAGTAACCTTTCAGAGAGAATGAGGATGGACGTGAACTGAGTCTGAAAAGGCAAAATAAAAAAGGCAGGGTTTATATCTGACCCTGCCTTTAAAAAATATTACTGATTTATTCTAAACTTCCCGCTGAATCCAACCGTGCCTATTAAAACAATTTTAATTAAAATCGCATGCACCTTTCTTAAGCACGGCATCAGACCTGAGACGCCACAAAGAATGCGCTGCGTATGGTCTTTTGGATCGTACCGTTCCTGCCGGTGCAGTCACCTAGAAGAAGGACCTGGCCTGCCGAATCTGAGAACTTCACTGCCTCATCCATCCTGGGCTTAAGACCGGCGTAGATCACCACACTGTCGGCCTGGACCGACTTCTCACTGCCTGTGGCATCAACATATATCACCTTGCCTCCCGAAATGCTCCTGGCTGCGGCCTCCAGGACATAACTGAAGTCAGGATGAGTTTGATAAATCAGTTCCTGGTTCATCATATTGTGGGGGCCGATTAATTCCGGCTCTATCATCTCCTTACCGCTTGTCAGTACCGTTACCTTGTATCCGTCCTTGGCCAGACATATCCCTGTCTCTGTGCCGATCCTTCCTGCGCCGATGATCACAACATTTTTCCCCAGTGCCTTCTTGTTGCTGTAGACATTTAAGATATTGAATACATTGCTGCCGTCCGAACCGGGCATCTTGGAAACAACTGGCTCCGCTCCGGTGGCAACCAGGACCGTGTCGTACCCCTTTGCCTTGATCATCGAAGGCGTTGCCGCGGTCTTTAACCGCACCTCGATCCCCGCCTTATTCACCTGACGGACAAGGTAATCCTTGAAGTCTTTGTAGGCCCATTTCCATTGGGTATAATCCGTAAACTGGAGAAGCCCGCCCAGGGATGCATCCTTCTCATAGAGGGTTACCTTGTGCCCCCTTTCTGCAGCCGTTATAGCCGCCTTCATGCCGCCCGGCCCGCCTCCTATTACGGCAACCTTCTGTGCCCCGGAGGGGGGACGGATCGATCTTTTTTTAGTCTCCGACAGCCCCCACATCGGGTTTACATTACATGTATCATACCATGGCCCCACCGTTTTGCTGATGCCGTGACAGTCATTACACATAATGCAGGGGACTATATCCTCGGCCCTGCCCTCATATGCCTTTTGGACCCATTCCGGATCAGCGAAAAATGGCGTCGACATGCCGACCATATCTGTTTTGCCGCTCGCTATCCACTCATCATTCAATGACGGATCATGGAATCCGCCGGTGGGGCATACGATAATCTTGTTGCCGCTTTCCTTTATTGCCTGGGCAAATTTGAGCATATATGGCTTGTCTTTCTCCTGGGTAAAGCTGTTAGGGTGTGCAGTGGCGGTGCCGGCACACTTCATTCGGAGGATGTCTGCCGAGCCCTCAAGCCTTTTTGCTATTTCAACAACTTCATCCAATTGAGGACGGCCCGAGGCAGCAATCCGTCCCCCCATACTTAGTCCCGGCGTATATGGCCGGAAAAATGCCGCAATTATAAGATTGGTTGCCTTCCGGACTGCCTGCATCTGCTCAATGGCCGTGCGCAACTCATCTTCGTCACCGCTCAGGTATCTGACCCCGCCCCACATCATGCCGAGCACGTCATAACCCTGATCCTCAGCCTGCTTTGCATAGGTTGCGACCTCTTCAATGGTAGCGGAGCCCCGTGCCTCAGGGGTCAATCCCCCGGGTGCCGCTCCTCCTGGCGCTGTTCCCCCTGGCATTGCCCCCCCTGGCGCCGGTTCCCCTTGTGTTGTTCCTCCCGGGCCTCCACTGCCCCCAATCGCGCCATGGAAATAAACCAGGGAGCCCTCGCAATGAATATCTTCAATCAACTGCTGGATATAGTTGTGAACCGGGGGGATGTCTTCCCATATACGATCTGAAGTATGGACCATGCCCCCTGTGGAATTGGGATCATAGGTCTTTGGATATGTCCCAAAAAGCGTTTCTACCGAGACAACCGCAGCGTTTTTGGCCATATTTGAATAATGGGATCTATAGGCATCGCTAGGGTAATTCTCCGGTCCCTGCAGGTAGTGCGGTGGAGAAGGGGTGTGCAATATCCTGTTTTTCAGAACCACGTTTCTGATTCTCAGGGGTGATAAAAGATGAGGATATTTGTTTGTCGCTGGTTCTACAACGGCGCTTCCATCCTTCTCACCCGCCATTGCCGTACCCCTTTGAAAATCCGGTTTAAAGAACCCGGTGAGCCTTTGAAAGGCCAGTGCCGATGTTGAAGTCACACCGGCGGCAATTAGAAATTGCCTCCTTCCCATAAGCGATTGAATCAGTTTCATGACATACTCCTTTTCAATTATATTGTCCGCGGTCACCCGGCCTGTCTTGGTTTAAGGCAGCTCAAGGCGGACCATCAGATCTGGGATGCCGCACCAAAGGCGGTGCGATTACACATCTG
>JBFYXR010000453.1:0-7824 GCA_041310455.1 Desulfobacteraceae bacterium
GTGAGTTAAGGCGGAAGATGCCTTTAACAAGGCGGGCCCTTTCCCGCCTTAGCCTCCATTCCAAGATCGTGCTTTCCGTCACCGCCATTTTAATTATCTCCGGAACGATTCTGATTACGGTCATGGAATGGAATAACACCGTTTCCCATTTTAGCCTGCCTGAGAAAATTCTTGCGGGGTTCTTCCAGGCTGTGACCACAAGAACAGCGGGGTTCAATACGCTGCCGATCGGCGGGATGGCAAATGAAGCGCTTTTCTTTATGATCCTTCTGATGTTTATTGGGGCCTCTCCGGGCTCGTGCGGAGGCGGTATAAAGACAACCACCGTGGCATGCCTTTATTCCCTCGGCCTTTCAAGGCTTAAGGGATTTGAAATGCCATCGCTTTTCAAGAGGTCTATAACACAGGAAAGCGTGCGCCGCGCGGCCAGCGTTGCCATGGTAAGCATCCTGGTAGTGGTTGCAGGCACCATGGTCACTCTTATAGCTGAAGCAGGATCAGGGGGGATGCTTAACCGCGGAAAATTTATTGAGATATTTTTTGAGGTCGTAAGCGCATTCGGCACTGTAGGGCTTTCAACAGGCATAACAGGGGCGCTTACCGGCCTTGGAAAACTTGTTATCGCCGCGGTCATGTTTATAGGAAGACTGGGTCCGCTGGTTGTTGCCATGGCGGTCAGCCGCAAAAACGCCCCCCGTTATTCTTACGCTGAAGAAAACCTTATGATAGGGTGAGGGTAATATTATGAAACAGTTTGCCGTCATTGGAGTAGGCAATTTCGGGAAGTACCTGGCTATGAGTCTCTATAAAAAGGGTCATGAAGTCATGGTGATAGATAAGATGCCCAATCTTGTAAACGAGATAAAGGACCATGTCAGCCAGGCAATTGTGGCGGATGCTACGGACCGCAAGGCGATGGAATCCCTCGGGTTGAAGGATTTTGACACCGTTGTCATATGCATCGGGTCGGTGCTGAGCGATTCCGTGCTTGCCACCCTCAACATGAAGGATATGGGCGTCAGGAATATCCTTGCAAAGGCCATTACCGAGGAGCATGGAAGAATATTGCAGAAGGTTGGGGCAAGTGAGATATTTTTTCCTGAAAAAGACCTTGCATTCACGGTTGCCGAACGGCTTAATAATCCGAACATGATGGATTATCTTCCTTTTATGGAGGGGTACGGGATCATAGAACTTGCTCCGCCTAAATCATTCATAGGCAGATCACTGAGGGAACTGGACCTGATAAACCGATATGGAATCCAGGTTATGGCGGTAAAGGAGCTGATACCGGAACGTTTGAACATGATTCCTACTGCCCAGTTTGTCATAAAGGACAGCGATATACTGATTCTTATGGGACCGGACAAGGGGTTTGAGAAACTGCGCGAGACGGAATGATGGTGCCAGAATTTTTTACTGTAACCTTTTTATGTGTGAAACGACTTACAGGAGTAAAGCCCTATAGTTAAGGGGATTATGTGTAGCTGGTATTATTTATTAAAAACATTTTTAAAAGGAGAAAATTATGCGTAAAGTTTTATTTCTGACCACCTTGATTGCATTTGTTCTCACATCATCAGTCTGGGCAGCGGATGTGTCCGGCACCTGGACAGTAAAGATGAAAAGCCCGATGGGACAGGACGAGTCCTTTGACCTGTCAATAAAGGCTGCCGGTGAGAATCTGACAATCACCGGAACACATCCTCAGTTACAGGCCCTTGCAGGGACCGGTACATTAAAGGGTGATGCTGTCACCATGAATATCAAGGCAACCGGCCAGATGGCGGTTGAGATTGCCTTTACCGGAAAGGTAGCAGGCAATAAGATGTCAGGTGCCAGAGAGATTAAAATGAGTCAGTCCGGCGGCGGACAAGGCGCTCCTGGTGGGGCAGCCAGTGGTGCTCCTGCCGGTGGTCAGGGCGGTGCCCCAGCAGCCGGTGGTCAGGGCGGTGCTTCAGGCGGCGAAGTATCCAATGCCTGGACAGCGGACAAGAAATAATTCTTACTTTTTGTTATCCTAATGGAATCGGAAGAGGGATTAAATCCCTCTTCCGATTTTTTATATATTATAGCCTTATCTGAAATGATAAGTTCCAGGTTCAGCCGGCTCATCGCCATAGAAAAGCGGGCATTGAGGATGCAGCGGTCAAAAAAAAGGACCAAATCTTATCCTGTGTTTCAGCAGGAAAAGATTTGGTCCCTTGATCTTTGTCAGGAAAAATTAGACTACGCGAACGTTAATCGCCGCGAGGCCTTTTTTACCTTGCTCTACATCGAAGCTGACACGGTCTCCTTCATTGAGAGATTTGAAACCCGTTGCGTTTATTCCGGTATGATGAACAAATACATCGGTTCCGTCTTCCTGCTCAATGAAGCCATAGCCTTTTTGATTATTAAACCACTTTACTACTCCATTTGCCATAATGACACCCTCCTTTCGTTTAAAAATTTCTTGTTTACGAACCTCGGATTGTGCCACTCTTAACAAATGGTTCTTCACCTTAGAACGAAACAGTCCCGCGATATCGATGCGGGAATTCGTAAGTCTGACAGATCTAACCAGTTATGAATATAAATGTCAAATAAAATAATAGAAATTTTATTTTTTTATCCCCACCCTTAATTCTCCGGGTGATCCTGATCATAATGGCCCGATGGAGAGTATCCTGCCATGGATAGGATAGGGGTGATATACGGTCCAGTCCCTGACAATCCCTGTATTCTTTCCGGTGAAATATCGCCCAAGCTCCTCAAAGGGCGACCTTCCCGGGTCAGCTATCAAAACCCTGTGCACTCCTGACCCTAATGCCCTGCTTATCAGCTTTATCAGTGAATCAACCATGGTGTCCCAGAAACAGATGTCAGTGCCGATCATTATGTCAAAATTCTTCAGCTGACTGTCCGTAAAATCATCAAAACCCTGATTAATTGTAGAAATCTCGACTCCATTGATATCCGCATGCATGTTAAGATAGGGGAACACCTCGGAATCAATATCAGATCCGGTAACTATGGAGCCGTAATTTTTCGCGCAGTAGATCCCCGTTAATCCCCATCCGCATCCCGCGTCAAGGACCCTTGATCCCTTCATCAGGCCCTTGTGTTTGATAAAATCCATCAAGAGCCAGCTGGAAGGCCAGAGCCTGAAACCGTGATAAGAGGGTGTGTGTGCCCGTTTGAGATCGCGAATAAGCCTGTTATTTGATCTCAGGGTCATTATGCCGTAATCAATCGTTTGTCTTTTCACAGCGTCTGAAACCGGCCTGTCTTTCATATTCATTTGATTCTCCTTCAATCCGGATTATATGCCGCCATAGAGGCGCAAGAATCAATAATCCGGGTAAGCGCCGGTTTATTCGCCTGTCAATCTTAAAGATAGATTGGTTACAGCTTATTAATATCTTCGGCCGCCTCCGCCGCCGCCTCCACCTCTCCGGTTTTGGCCAAAGCCGCCTCCACCACCACCGCCGCCGGATCGGCGTCCGCCCTGACCTTCGGTCTTCGGACGGGCTTCATTGATGTTAAGGGCGCGTCCTTTGACTTCTTTGCCCTTTAATCCGTCAATAGCGGCCTGGGCCTCTGAGTTATTGGGCATATCTACAAATCCGAATCCCTTTGACCTCCCTGTATAATTATCCTGGATAATCTTTACAGACTCGACCTGTCCATAGGCCTCAAATTCCTTTTTAAGATCCTCTTCCTTTACTTCATACGATAAATTTCCTACATAGATATTCATTATTGCCTCCCAATAACTGATAAAGTGTTTTTAAATACTGCCCACTGTGGTCTGGATAACCGCAGATAGCGCAGGGTGGTTGCCGTTAGACATCATCTTTACCGCCGATACGTTCGGATATATCCGTTGGCAGTCCTGTAAGATCCGCATCATATAACTATCATCAGTATCAAAGACGGGCATAGTTTCTAATCAAGAAGGAGATTGGTCTTTGAGGCCAATGTTGAAGCATAGGGCCGGGTATTAACCTCGGCCCTTATAACATAAAGCGGTTTTTATATTCAATAAAATTAATTCCTAAACCACGGGCCTTGGAAGGAGCCTGGCCCTCTCGGCAATCTCCGGGACCTTGTGTTCCCATTCGATGGCCATGAGATGAATGCCTGCTATGCCCTCCATCTCCTTGAACTCCTCTATCTGTTCAAGGGCGATCTTGATGCCTTCCTCCGCAACCTTTCCTTTTTCAGCGCCCTGCAGCCTCTTTATTAGGGATTCAGGGACATCCATGCCGGGGACGGATGAGGACATGTATTTTGCCATGCCTACGCTCTTCATCGGCGTGATGCCGGCCAGTATGTAGCACTTTTCATGGAGGCCCATATCAACGGCCTTTTTCATGAAGGCCCTGAATTTTTCCATGTTGTATATGCACTGTGTCTGTATGAAATCAACACCCGCACTGATCTTGTTTGCCATCCGGTAGACGCGATACTCTGCCGGATCGGCAAAGGGGTTTGCCGCGGCCCCGATAAAGAGCTTCGGGGGGACGTCAATCTCCTCATCATTCATGAATTTCCCCTCGTCCCTCATCTTTTTAACAAGGGAAATCAGCTGAATTGAGTCGATATCATAAACGTTCTTGGACTGGGGGTGATTTCCGAAACGCTGATGGTCGCCCGAAAGGCACAGCATGTTGCGGATGCCCATGGAATAGACTCCGAGGATGTCGCTCATCATTGCCAGACGGTTCCTGTCGCGGCAGACCATCTGAAAATTGGGCTCAACGCCCTCCTGCAGCATAATGGTAGACGCGGCCCAGCTCGACATCCTTACGACGGCTGTCTGGTTGTCCGTCACGTTTACCGAATCAACCACCCCTTTAAGATGGGCGATCTTTTGTTTAAGGTGTTCCACATTCGCGCCCTTGGGCGGCCCGCATTCTCCCGTGAATGCGAAATGTCCTGCTTTTAAAACCTTTTCAAGGTTGCTTCCTGCTTTTAAATCATTCATTCTGCTATATCCTCCCTGATACTGGTACGGGGGCCGCCGTCCCTGGCTGTCTGCCAATTCTTGGCTTCCTTAACAACCAGAAGATCATCGAGACGCCCCTGTTCCATTTTTTTTCTTACAATTTTATCCCAGATGCAGTCGACATCGTTCGATATCTCGCATTTGCCCTTTGAAGATCCTCCGCAGGGACCGTTCAAAAGGCTTTTTGAACAGCGCGCCACGGGGCACATGCCGTCAAACATATGTATCACGCAGGTCCCGCAGCCTGCGCACCTTTCGGCCCATACACCATGACGGACCGCACCTCCGAAAGATGTTGTGTTGACGCCAGGATAAATCCGCCTGTCGGGATACATCTCTGATAGGAATTGCGGACCAACGCCGCAGGCCATGGAGATCACTGCATCATATTCGTTGATTATATCCTTTACAGTTTCTACGTACTCCGGATCACACTGCCTTTCCAGAGTCCTTTCTTCCACTATAATGGTATCGCCCCCTGTTTTGCGGGCGATTTTCAGTAAGGATGCCAGTATCCCGACCTCCTTTGATCCTCCGACATTGCAAACGGTAACGCAGCCCTTGCATCCGAGGATCAGGATCTTTTTGCAGTCCTTAATCATATAAAGTATTTCATTTATAGGTTTTCGGTCAGCAATTATCATATTTATATAACCTCTCTTTCGTAATTCCCCAGAGTATCATTCCGATCAATGAGGGACTCAGCAACCGGCATTTAGCCTTTATTTCCTGTTAAATTGCTTCCATGCGCCTTACGCCCTGCGCCCTGAACCTTTCTTTTATGCCGCCTCCAGGAGCGCCTCGGCCTTTGCAATGATCTGCCTGTCCGTGAAATGATGAAGTGTTATGGCCTTGCCGGGACATTCAGCCACGCATGCTCCGCATCCATGACATAGTGCCGGATCGATTACAGCATAGCCCTCGACGCCTATCCGCGGCACGGAATAGGGGCATGTCCTTACGCAGGTTACGCATACGCCGCATTTATCAGGATCAACCGAGGCAACCACACCGCCGACCTCGATCCATTTTTTTGATACTATTATTACAGCCCTTGCAACTGCGGCCTTTGCCTGCGCTATGGTCTCATCCAGCGGCTTCGGGTAGTGGGCAAGTCCTGCCATGAACATCCCATCAGAGGAGAAGTCTACAGGCCGCAGCTTCATATGTGCCTCCACCAGGAACCCTTCAGCGTTTAAGGGGATTTTGAACAGCTCATATACTTCTTTATTATCACTGGGCAGGATTGCAGTTGCGAGTATAACAAGCTGCGGAGAAATCAGTATGTCCCTGCCAAGCACATGGTCCCTTACCCTGACGGAGATTTTATGGCCGTCTTCAGATGTCACCCCGGGCAGATGATCTAGATCATAGCGTATGAAAATAACCCCTCTTTCTCTGGCCTTTATGTAGAGATCTTCTCTGAAACCGTATGAACGTATGTCACGGTAAAGGATATATACATTCATGTCAGGGTTCATTTCCTTTAATTTTAATGCGCTTTCAAGGCTGTGCGTGCAGCATATCCTGCTGCAATACTGACGTTCGGGTATCCTTGAACCGACGCACTGGATAAACACCGCGCAGTCTGCGGCTCCTATTTGAGGCTCTTCGGACCTTATGGCCTGATCCAGTTCAAGATGGGTCATGACTCCGTGATGTCTGCCGTATAGATACTCGGTCGGTTTATATTCCTGCCCGCCGACGGCAAAGATGGTGGCGCCATGATCTATAGTAGTGTCGCTTACGCTGCCGCTTGCGTGTGACAGTACAGTTCTGAAATTCCCGATAACCCCTGTTGTGTCTTTTATCCTTGTCTCAGTGAATAACTTTATTAAAGGATGGCTCTGCACTCGTCTTATAAGATCCACAATATATATGCCGACATCCTCTCCTTTCCAAGTAGATCGGAGCTTAAGCGCCGCGCCTCCAAGCATGGATTCTCTTTCAACCAGGTATGCCTGAAATCCCTGTTCAGCCACTCCCAGCGCCGCCTCCATCCCTGCGACGCCGCCGCCTATAATAAGAACGGAATTATAAACCCCGAGGGTAACCTGCTTAAGGGGTTCAACAAGTCCTGCCTTTGCAACAGCCATGCGAACCAGATCCTTGGCCTTTTCAGTTGCCTTTGCAGGCTCATTCATGTGGACCCATGTGTTTTGATCGCGTATGTTGGCCATCTCAAAGAGGAACTTATTCAACCCCGCGTCCCTGATGGTTTCCTGGAAAAGGGGTTCGTGCGTCCTGGGGGAGCATGACGCAACAACTACCCGGTTTATCCCTTTTTCCTTGATGACATTCTTCATTTTGTCCTGGGTGTCCTGGGAGCAGGTGAACAGGTTGTCCTCCACATGCACTACATAGGGGAGGGTCTTTGCATAATCCCTTACAGCCGGGACATCTGCCACGCCTCCGATATTGATCCCGCAGTTGCATACAAAGACGCCTATCTTTGGCTCCTCCCCTGTGAAATCACACTCCGGAGGCAGATCCTTTGTCCTGGCCTCTGTGTTTCTGGCCGGCGCCAGTATCTGGCCTGCGGCCGCCGCCGCTGCTGACGCCTCCATAACCGACTGGGGTATATCCTTGGGGCACTGGAACACACCGCATATAAAGATCCCGTCTTTATTTGTGCTTACCGGCAGGAAGCTGGTGGTCTTGGCGTACTTATGCTCGTTTAATTCAATGCCCATTGTTTCCGCAAGCTGGACGATATCCGAATTAGGCGAAAGTCCCACAGACAGTACAACCACGTCAAAGACCTCTTCCCCGATTTCGCCTGTTTCAGTCACATATCTTATTAGAAGATTGTCTTCCTCGACAGGGGTGAC
>JBFYXR010000454.1:0-7198 GCA_041310455.1 Desulfobacteraceae bacterium
GTGAAACCGAGCGTTAATGAAGTTCTAATTTTTCTTTCCATTGCCGATTTTCAGCATTTTTCGGGGAGCCATAAAATATAATAAGGCCTGTTCTTAAAGAGAACAGGCCTTATTTTTAGGGCACCAAGAGCTTCATTTGTTGAACAACAAAAATCTCTGAGTTTCATTCTTGATAAACCTGAAAGATGGGAGTAAGAAAAAATCAGGTCATCTCCATTATTCGCCGGAGATAAGCGAATGAAGAAGTTGAATCAAGGGGAATTTTCATCGATAGAGAGACTTTTAGCCAGTAATTCTATCGAGCTTATAGTGTCTCCGGCCATGGATTGTTTCCAAAAGACAAGGTATTTCAGGGCTTGAATCTTTCCAGGTTGAAATGGAAAGATACAAGACCTGAACCCGGTTCTTTTCTCCGTCGGAGGCATTATTGAAGATGACCAAACATAATATCCCGCTGCACAGGGATCCATGCCGGTTCCCGGCCTTTGCATGTGAGCGGAAGCATTATTCATTTTACCTCAAAACAGGAGTGATATTATGAGCGATGGCGATTCGATAAAAAGATTGATCTGCACTTTTTGCAACTGTAACTGCGGTGTTCTGGCACATGTCAGGGAAGGCAAGATAGTTCGAATAACAGGAAACCCTGATAACGCGATCAGCGGAGGCTATGTCTGCCGGAGAATCAAATACGCCATCAAATGGCTGTATCATCCTGAGCAGCTTAAATATCCGCTCAAGAGGCTTGGAGCAAGGGGTGAAAATAAATGGCAAAGAATAACCTGGGAACAGGCCCTCGGCGAAATTGCAGAGAAACTGGGCGCATTAAAGGAAAAATACGGTCCCGAGACACTGGCGGTAACCGAGGGTACATTGAGAGGGGCCCAATTCTGGGAACGATCACGGTTTTGCAATCTGTTCGGTAATCCTCACAATGTATTCCATCCGGGAACTGCCTGCGCCTTAAATCGTTTTGCCCTGGGGCACACCATAGCCGGCTATGAAGTCTCCCAAAAAGATCCGGGGGCCGAGTTTCTTCTCAAGCATACAAACTGTTTTGTATTATGGGGGACGGATAAGACCAGCTCTGACCCGAGAGGCATAGGCCAGGCCCTGAGGGAGAGACGCAAGAGGCCCATCAGGTTCATCGTGGTCGACCCCAGAGTTACGAAGACCGCAGAAGTGGCCGATTTCCACCTGCAGCTCAGGCCGGGGACCGATTGCGCACTCGCACTGGGGTGGACCAACGTCATTATAAATGAGCAGCTTTACGATAAGGATTTCGTAAGAGATTGGACAGTAGGATTTGATGAGCTGGCCGGGCGTGCGCAGGAATACCCGCCGCAGCTTGTGTCCGAAATTACAGGCGTAAGAACGGATGATATAGTCCGGTCAGCCAGGATGTTTGCCGACAGCAAGCCTGCGGTCATCATCGCCGGGTGTGCTACCGACCAGATAGGCCTTAACGGCACCCGCGTTGAACAGGTCAATGCGATTAACCAGGCATTAACCGGCAATATCGATATTATCGGCGGCAGCATGATGAACGGTATAGGACCGCGTAATGACAAGGGCAGGTTTATTCGCGATGTTGAACTGGAGGCCCTGGATTCGGTGTCCGGCGAGCAGAGGAGAAAACAGATTGGATTCGACAGGTTCAAAATCATGAGCTGGGCGGGCTATGAGCATACAACCGGACCGCACGAGAAGTTCTACGGTTTGCCTGAATTTACTATGCACCGTGTCGGAGCCAGCGCCCCGTTATTGTGGCGCGCAATCCTTACCGGCGAGCCCTATCCTGTAAAGGCGCTTATCAACTGGGAAAGCAATCCGCTTCAATGGGCGGCTAACACAAGAAATGTGTATAATGCCATGAAAAGTCCCAACCTTGAGCTGTTCGTGGTTCATGACTTCTGGATGACACCTTCAGCCTTGCTTGCCGATTACGTCCTGCCGGCGGCGAGCTGGATGGAAAGCTCTTATGCCGATACCTTTGAAGACTTCCGGGATGCGGTTGTAGGAGGAGAAAAAGCGGTCGAACCGCTCGGCGAAAGAAGGGATAATTACTATTTCTGGCGCGGTTTGGGGACCAGGCTGGGACAGAAGGATCACTGGCCATGGGAAACCATGGAAGAGGTCATAGCCTACCGGCTCAAACCCATGGGAATAACGTTTGAAGAATTTATCAAGACTGGCGCACTGCTTACCCCGATCGAGGAAAAAAAGTATGAAAAATCCGGCTTTCCCACCCCTACCGGCAAGTTTGAGCTATCTTCTACCATACTGGAAAAGCTCGGTTATGATCCGCTGCCTTTTTTTGAAGAGCCGGCGGAGAGTCCTGTCAGAACTCCCGATGTTGCAAAAGAATATCCGTTCATATTAATTACCGGGACAAGGTTTATGCCTCAGTATCACTCCGAACACAGGCACTTTGGGACGGGGATGCGTGAAGTAAATCCGGATCCGCTGGCAGACGTAAATATCAAGGATGCAGGGAGGCTTGGCATTCATGACGGTGACTGGATATATATTGAAACCAGGCGGGGAAGAATCAGGCAGCGGGCCAGGGTTTCGGATAAAATACTTGAAGGCGTAGTCAATGTTCAGGCCGGCTGGTGGTTCCCTGAGATGCCTGCGGAAGATCCCTCACTGCACGGGCTCTGGGAGTCCAACGCAAATGTGCTGACTCTCGATGATCCGGATACCTGCGACCCGTTGTCAGGAGGCTGGCAGGTAAGGGCTTTGCTATGTAAAATCGGTAAAGTTCAGTGAAAGATGGTTTTAAAATTATGACTAAGGAAGGAAAAGAAATGATCCTGGATGTACTTGATAATGCACACCGTTATGCAGGACTGAACAGGGGATTTGGAAAGGCGATTGAATTCCTGTCCCGCCCTGACCTTAAAGAAATGCCGCCTGGAAGGTATGAGATAGACGGTGAACGCGTCTATGCGATGGTAGCCTTGGAGCCCGGTCACAGGAAAGAGGATGAGAGGCTCGAAATCCATAATAAATACATTGACATCCAGCTGGTCCTGGCAGGAACGGATGACATGGGATGGAGGCCCAGGTCATCGTGCGGCCATCCGACCGCGGCATATGATGAAACAGCAGATATACAGTTTTTTACAGATGAACCGGATGCCTGGCTCTCTGTCAGGGGCGGGACATTTGCGGTTTTTTTCCCTGAAGACGCCCACATGCCCATGATATCCCGGGAGATCATCCACAAGGTGGTTGTAAAGGTAGCGCTAAATCAGTGAATAGATGATAAATCATGCTGAATCTGCGATAGATTATATTAAAGTAATTCCCTGAAAATTCCGATATTTTCGAGAAGGAAGATCAGGTTATGCCCTGGCCCGGGAATTAAGGATTACCAGGCATTCCTGAGAAAAGGGGTATTATGGACAATAATATGTCGCTGATGGTGTGTGACGTACAGAACAGGAGCACCGGCCTTGTTCCGGCATGCAATAATGAAAATTATGGGGTCTGTCCGGAGGAACCGGCAGAAAACGGGTGTGAACCGCCGCAGGCTTCAGACCAGGCCGATATAATCCACGCCAGGGCGACGACATGCGAAGACGACGACATCAGCTTCCTCAGCCTTGTAAGGGAATATTATCCTGAGATCGTAAAGACCTTCCTGTCCGGCCAGGGGTCATTTAAGAATGCTATGGAGCATGTGAATTATCCCGAGATTTTCGGCTATCTGACCCATCTGTGGAGTTCAAGGGAAATGAGCGGGAATATTTCAAAGGCCTTCGGACCCTACAGGCTTTCCATGGAAGACGGCATTCTCCAGCGCCTTACATCCGAACAGACCGAAGAGCTCTCACTTATCAATGCAAACCTGAAAAAGATGCTCAATGCTCCCAGCATGCAGATCCAGGAATTCGTAAGGGACGGCATTATAATGCTTGCAACCTTTGCGGAGGCCAGGGAGGACAATTCCGGGGGCCATATCTTCAGGATAAGGGAACTGACCATGGATATATGCGAAGGGCTTGGGCTGCCCGGATCTGAAATGGAGGATATCAGCTTCTCCAGCATGATGCATGACGTCGGAAAGATCCTGATTTCCGATGCTGTTTTACTGAAGGCAGGCCCGTTGGATGATGAAGAGAAAGGGATAATGCAGGGCCATTGCGAGATAGGCGAGAGGATGCTCGGCGATAAGCCCGCTTACCGCACGGCCCGTGAAATTGTCAGGAGCCACCATGAGCGATGGGACGGGACAGGCTACCCGGACGGGCTCAAGGGCGACTCAATCCCCCTGTCTGCCAGGATAACGGCTATAGCGGATGCCTTTGACGCCCTGACCCATGAACGCTGCTATAAAAAGACATGGCCTGTCGGGATGGCTGTACGGGAGATGAAGGCCCTTTCGGGAAGGCAGTTCGACCCGAAGATACTGGAGGTCTTCTGCAGGATTCAGTCCGGGGAGATCAACAAGGCATATATGGCCAAAGAGATAACCGGGGATTGCACGCAGCCCCCGGATCAATGAGCCACGGGCACGCATCAACGCTGGCCCGCCAACCCTGACGGCCTCTATGCATTTCTCTGACAGGAAAGATAACAGAGGCTGCGAACAGACCTTAAATAATAATCTCACAGAACCTCATCACAACACCTTAATATCCCAGGACATTATCCCCGGAATGTTAAAGCATGGACATGCGACTATCTTCTTGTCAAGGATGGTCATTATGAATTATAAGGAAACCCGGATAGTAATTTTAAATAAAGCGAGCAATAAAATTGAATGAAAGAATAAAAGTAGCCGTCGGTTTGAGCGGCGGGGTTGATTCATCCGTTGCCGCTGCCCTTCTGAAGGAAAAGGGCTTTGATGTTATCGGGCTCTGCATGGAGAACTATGACGGCTCTCTGGATATAAATCCGGCCGCCAGGCACGCATGCTACGGATCAGATGAGAAGGATGACATAGAATCCGCCACAGCCGTATGCAGGAACCTCGGAATACCCTTTCACGTGATTGACCTGAAGAGTGAGTTCAGGGAACGGGTGATAGGATATTTCCGGGATGAGTATCTGAAGGGCAGGACGCCGAATCCCTGCATTGTCTGCAACCGCAGCCTTAAGTTCGGCTTCCTCCTCGAGAAGGCAAGAAGCGGGGGCATTGATTTTGATTTTTTTGCCACGGGGCATTACGCCCGGGTAGCCGAAGAACGCGGCCGCTTCCTGCTGAAGAGGCCTGTTGACCTTTCCAAGGACCAGACTTATTTTCTATACGGGCTTACCAGGAAACAGCTGGCCGGTATAATGTTTCCCCTGGGTGAATATACCAAAAAACAGGTGAGGGAGATTGCACGGTCAATGGGGCTTAAGACATCGGACCGCCCCGAAAGCCAGGACTTTATATCGGGCAATGATTATTCCCCGCTCTTTAGCATCGGGGAGATAAGACCAGGCGATATCGTGGATGAGCGCGGCAATGTCCTGGGGAGGCACAACGGCATTATTCATTACACCGTCGGGCAGCGCAAGGGGCTCGGAATAGCGGCGCCAAGGCCGCTGTATGTGAGCAGGATCGACGCGGAGAAAAACAGGATAGTAGTGAGCGACAGGGATGCACTCCTTTCAAAAGGGCTCATAGCCGGGAGTATCAACCTTATCGCCGCAGATGAGCTTGAAGGACACTGCAGGGCAAAGGTCAAGATACGGCTCCAGCACCAGGGCGCCGAGGCGGTTGTTTCGCCCTGTGATGGTGACAGGGTAAAGGTGATTTTCGACGAACCCCAGATGGCCATAACCCCGGGCCAGTCCGCCGTGTTTTATCTTGATGACACGGTGCTGGGCGGTGGGGTCATTGAGGAAGGAATTGCATCATGAAAATAGAATCCATAGCAGTGAGCAGGAAGAAGGGAACAAGGAAGACCCGGATAGAAGAGACGGAGCTGATTGCCGATCATGGCCTCGAAGGTGACGCCCACGCAGGGCCGTGGCACAGGCAGGTCAGTTTTCTTTCATCGGAAAGCATTCAAAAGGCGAGGGAAAAGGGGCTTGATGTGACGTTCGGAGATTTTGCTGAGAACATAGCCACATCGGGCATTGACTGGCTGAAGGTCCCCATAGGCACGAGGCTAAGGGTGGGGGAATCAGCCCTTGTTGAAATAACCCAGATCGGCAAGGAATGCCATAACAAATGCGCCATATACTATATGGCGGGGGACTGCATAATGCCGAGGGAAGGCATATTCGCGAGGGTGCTTGAGGGCGGGAAGCTAAGATGCGGAGATGCCATCACGATCCTTGATAAACCCGTCAGCAGCGAGTGCAAACAGGAATAAAAGCGGACAGCAGAGGCAGGTTCAAAAAATATGGCGGAAAGCACTGAGTCATTTGATGTAATGAGTTGTCATGAAGGGGACTGCTTAAAGTGCCCCTATGAAGTTATTGGCGAGGAGCCGCTTGTGATCCGGATTGACGGGCAGGCCTATGCGACGGTCATGCGGACTCCGGGAGAGGAGACATTTCACGCCGCCGGCTTCTGCCTCTCCGAAGGGATTGTTGATGACCTGAACGACTTTGCGGCTGTAGGGTTCTGCAGGGACATGGATGCCAATGTAGTTGAGATCAGGCTCACTCCTGAATGCCATAGAAGGGCTGAAAAGATACTTGAGAAGAAAAATCTTATAAGCATGACCAGCTGCGGGATCTGCGGAAGAGAACTGATAGAGGAAAAGCTCGAGATTTTATTGCCGCTATCCGGCGATGTCAGGATCAGCGCCGATGACGCGGTCAGGCAGGTTGAGGGGATTCAAGAAAAGCAGGAACTGTATAAAAAGACCAGGGGATCACATGCCGCTATGATCCTTGATTCTGCACTCAATTCACTTTCCCTGTCTGAGGATGTAGGCCGCCATAACGCCCTGGACAAGGCTATAGGCCGGCTTTTCATGACGGGCAGACTCGCGGATGCCGGCCTGTGCGTGCTTTCATCCAGGATAAGCTATGAAATGGTCATTAAGGCAAACAGGGCCCGCATACCCGTGCTATTAGGGGCATCACGTCCCACGGCACTTGCCGTCAGGCTGGGAAGGACTCTCAACATGACACTGGCCTGCGCTGTGAGTGAAAATGAACTGATTATCTTCTCGGGGGAGGAGAGGATTGAAACATGATAAAATAAGTCTTCAGCAGTCAGCTTTCAGCCGAGATCGGAAGAGCG
>JBFYXR010000458.1:0-5825 GCA_041310455.1 Desulfobacteraceae bacterium
GTCTTTTTATCTCCGATCCTGTAATAGATCATTGCCTTGTTGACCCCTGCCCTCTTCGCGATTTCGTCGACTCTTGCCCCTTCATAACCGACCTCGGCAAAGACCTCCATTGCCGCATCCAGTATACGGTGGATGGATTCATCGCGTTTTTCTTTTAGTATTTTCGTTCTCATATTTCGCTCTGTTTATTAGTACTCTCCAACAGCCCTCAATAATCCGGCCTTTGCAAGGTTATGGTCATAAAGGGCGCTGTAATAATTCATGCTTGCCTGGGACAGGAGGGTCTGTGCATCCAGGACCTCTGTCGAGGTCGTCACCTGTGCCTTGTAACGTTCATTGCTTACCCTCAGGTTCTCTTCCGCCTGGTCAACCGCTTTCTTAGCGGTCGGAATCTTCTCCTCCGCCTCATTAAGGTTAAGGATGGCCTGTTTTAATTGAAGCCTTATTCCATCCTCCAGTGTCTTCCTGGTCTGTGACACCTGCCTTTTCTGACTTTCAGTCTGCCTGACTGAACTTTTCGTCTTGCCCCAGTCCCAGAAGGTCCATGACAAACCCACTGTCGCCTGCCATGAATTCGCCTTCTGGAAGTCACTCCCTGACACCCCGGGCGTATCACCCGCCTTGATGTAACTGTAACTTAAGGCGGCATTGGGATAGTAGCTGCTCCTTGCAAGTTTAATCTGCTGGTCTATCTGGCCGTCTGTCAGGTCTATTGATCTTATCTCAGGCCTGGTCTTCAGTGCCTTCTCCAGATATAAGCCAATCTCAGGGTTTTCAGGCGTATAAACAAGGATATCTTCTATTTCAAAGAAATCATCTACATTTCTTGATAAAAGCACATTAAACGACAGCCTCGCCAGCCTTGCGCCATTCTGCGCCTTGATATAATTGTGTTTTGCATTGGCCAGTTCAACCTCTGCCTTTAACATATCATTAACAGGTATCATCCCAACATTATAAAAATTCTTGGCAACCTTAAGATGAGACTCCAGCGATTCAACCGCGCTTCCGGCCACACCAACTGCCTTATCCGCCTTAAGGATATTAAAGTATGCCTCTTTTACCTGTAATGCCAGGTCAAGTTTCTCCAGTTCCACTGATACCTTGGATTGATCTATCCCCAGCTTTGAAAGTTCATGGGCGCTTGTGAGGGCAAAACCGGTGAAAAGAGGTTGGGTCACAGTGCCTTTCCACTGGTAACTATTCTTATCGCCCATCTCCAATTTCGCACCTGTCGGCATTTTTACAGTGTTAACTTCATTAAGCCTTGTAAAGCTATAGCTCATGCTGAATTCAGGCAGAAATCCCGCCTTTGCCTCCTTTTCTGCAAACTCGCTTTCCATCACCTTCTCTTCCTTTGCCTTTACTGACCAGTTATTTTCAAACGCATCCTTTATGCCCTGTTCCAGTGTATATACTTTGGCGCCTTCTTCGCTTCCTTGAACAAATTCAGGCGGGATGACAGTTATCATTAGGCTCAATATAATACCTGGTAAAATTCCATGTCTTATCATTGCATCGCTCCATCATACTGGGGATTAATAATTTTTCCCTTGTCAATTAAATTAACCGTTTAGTTAATACATATAGTTAAACTATATTGTCAAGCAATTTTTACAATTTTTATTTTAGAAGGTTATTGATTCTCCACTGAAAAACGAATATCCTTTGACATAAATAAATTTACAAAAGATATAACACAAGGAATTATATATGAAATTAGCAATCATCGGTCTGCCGGACTCGGGCAGATCAACAATATTTGCTGCCCTTTCCGGGGCTCGAGGCGAGGCGTCCAAGAAGGACCAGAGGGTTAGCACCATAAAGGTTATGGATGAAAGGATTAATTTCTTAAGCGGGATGTTTAAGCCTAAAAAGACCACCTATACCCAGGTGGAATACCTCCTGCCTTCCGAGACACAGGGGGGAGGATCGGAAAATGCCATATGGAACCAGGCAAGGGTCTGCGACGCCCTCATACATGTTGTCAGAAATTTCACGGATGCCATGGGTACGGCTCCCGATGTCAAGGCAGACTTCCGCCGGCTTGAGGATGAGATGATCCTCAACGACCTCGTGGTAGTCGATAAAAGGATGGAGAGGATAGAACTTGACCTCAAGAGGGGGAAGTCTCCCGACGAACACGAACATGCCCTGCTCAAGTCCTGCAAGGAACTACTGGAAAACGGCCGGCCCCTGCGCGCGTCATCAGAAATGGCCACAGCGCCGGTATTAAGGGGTTTCACCTTCCTGTCCTCAAAGCCCCAGCTTGTGGTAACAAATAACGATGATGACAATGAATCCCTGCCGGAACTTTCAACCGGCCCCGGCAATATCGAATTATGCATGATCAGGGGAAGGCTTGAAATGGATATAGCCTCCATGTCCGAGGAAGAGGCAAAGGATTTTCTGGCTGAGTATCACATAGAGAAGTCCGCCTTGGACCGGGTGATTCAGAGTTCCTACAAGATCCTTAACCTCATGTCATTTTTTACTGTCGGCGAAGATGAGGTAAAGGCATGGACAATAAAAAAGGGCACACCGGCCCTGGAGGCGGCGGGCGAGATACACACCGACATACAGAAGGGGTTTATCAGGGCAGAGGTACTCTCATACGCTGACCTGCTTCAATACGGCAGCCACAAGGAGGCCAAAAAGGTTGGGCGGGTGAGACTGGAAGGGAAGGAATATATCGTCGAGGACGGGGATATTATAAATTTCAGGTTTAATGTGTAAAGAAGGCGCAGGGCACAGCGAGTGAGTCGTGAGGCGGGAGGCGTGAGGGGATAAAACAGGGATTGACTTTACGACTAACGCCTTACTCCTTACGTTTCATTCCTTGCGCCATGCACCCTGTGCCTTGCGCCATCCAGCTGCTTAATATATTTTATTAGAATCGAAAATTTAATTGCATAAAAGGAACTAGCTATGAAAAAAATCAAAGTCGGCATCATCGGGGCTGGCGGCTATGGCGGCTGCGGGGCGATAGAACTATTGCTTGATCATCCGTACGTTGAAATCGTAGGGCTTTTTGCCAAACAGGATATCGGAAGGCCAATAAGCGATATCTTCCCGCATCTGAAGGGATTCTGCGATCTAATGGTCTTTGACACAGATGATCCGAAGGCCCCGTCTGATTTTGATATGGTCTTTTATTCAACGCCTGATGGCGTGGGTCAGAAAGGCGCTCGTTTCTGGCTGGACAGGGGCGTCAAGGTCCTGGACTACAGCGGAGATTTCCGTTTCAATGACCCTGCCACCTACGGAGGTTATGCATCAAGGATAGGCAAGAGCCAGGAACATGCTTCCCCTGATCTTCTTCCACGCACTGTATATGGCCTCGCGGAACTTCACAGGGATGAGATTGCAAAGGCAGATCTTGTGGGCAACCCGGGTTGTTTTGCCGTTAGCTGCATACTTGGTCTTGCCCCTGCTGTAAGGTCCGGTATCATTGATGAGGATTCGATCATATGCGACGCAAAATCAGGCGTGTCAGGTGCAGGCAAAAAACCTAATCCGGGGTTTCATTATCCTGCCAGGTATGACAGCGTGAATGCCTACAAGATATCAGGCCATCAGCATGTATATGAGGTAGAAAGGGAACTGGGAATTTTAGCCAACAAGGATATCAGGATCACCTTTACACCCCATGTCCTGCCTATGACGAGGGGAATCCTGTCCACCCTTTACTGCAACCTGAAAAAAGGCAATGACCTGAAGTCAGCCCTGGATGTCTACAGGACTTTTTACAAAGATGAAAAATTCGTAAGGGTATTCGGGCCTGAAAGGGCACAGAGCACATCAGACGTAAGGGAGAGCAATTTCTGCAACCTCTCCATAAATGTTGATGCACGGACCGGCAAGCTCATAGTGGTAAGCATGATAGACAACCTGATGAAGGGCCAGGCCGGCAGCGCAGTACAGAACATGAACATCATGTTCGGTTTTGAAGAGACAACAGGCCTCTTAAGGCCCGGGAGATTTCCATGATAAACGGCGCAAACAAAAACCCGGATTTTACATCCATCAATAATGGATAGCATAATCCGGGTTAAAAATATTCCTTGCGCCCTGTGTCTTGTCTTGAACCTTACACCTCAAACCTTGTGCCTTGCGCCCTATTTTATACACACCTTCCTGACCTGCATGAAATCAGTCTGCCCCAGAAGCACCTTTCTTATGCCGTCCTGCATCAGGGTTGTCATCCCGTCCTTGACTGCCTGCTCCCTTAGCTCCTCCATCCTGGCCCTGACCTGTATCTTGTTCTGCATTTCAGGAGTTCCTACAAGAATCTCATGAAGGCCTGTACGCCCCTTGTAACCGGTATTGTTGCACTTTGAACAGCCGTTGGCCTTGTGAAGCATAAGATCATTGGTATAGGGGAACCCCAGCTGATCAAAGTCCCCGTCATAGGCCCTTACGAGGTGGTCATACTCGTCCCTTGACGGATGATAGGGCTGTTTGCAGTCTTTGCACAGGGTTCTTACAAGCCTCTGGGCGAGCACACCGAGCATTGCATCGGCAAAATTGAAAGGGTCCATGCCCATGTCAAGGAGACGGGTGATCGTCTCAGGCGCGCTGTTTGTATGAAGGGTGCTGAATACAAGATGTCCGGTAAGAGACGCCTCAATGCCGGTTGCAACTGTTTCATGGTCACGCATTTCTCCGACCATAATCACATCCGGGTCCGCGCGCAGAAAGGCCCTCATCGCCGTTGCAAAATCAAACCCTATCTTTGGATGAACCTGCACCTGGCGCAGTCCATCCTGCGTGATTTCAACGGGATCCTCTGCCGTCCATATCTTTGTCTCCGGCTTATTGATATAATGAAGCGCCGCATGCAGGGTCGTCGTCTTTCCGCTTCCTGTGGGTCCCACGCAAAGTACTATACCATAGGGTTTTGAGATCATTTCTACAAAAACCTTGAAGTTTCTGTCGCTCATCCCCATTTTGTCCAGAGAGATGGGATCTCCCGCTGCAAGGATACGCATTACCACATCTTCCGTGCCTCCCGCTGTAGGGATAGATGCAACGCGCAGCTCTATATCGAGCGGGGCATATTTTCTGAACTTGATCTTGCCGTCCTGGGGGAGACGTCTTTCCGAGATGTCCAGGTCGGACATGATCTTAATCCTGGAAACAATGGCCTGCTTATAGGTGAACGGGATGGTCTGATAGACCTGGCAGGCCCCGTCTATCCTGAATCTTATCACGGAATTGGCCTTCCCTGGTCTCGGCTCTATATGTATATCCGAGGCGTTCCTGTGGTATCCGTCGACGATCATCTTGTTGACAAGCTGAACTATCGTTCCGTCCTCTTCGCTCACCCTTTCCGCGTCTTCAAAGTCATCATCGCCTCCGGTATCAAGCTGGCCCAGGAGGTCCTCGATGCTGCCCGTACTTTCAAGAAAGCCGGTTCTCTTGACATTGAAAAAGAGGTCTATCATCTGAAAGATGTCTTCCTTCAAGGAGACGCAGTACTCGAATTCCTTGCCTGGCACCAGCCGCTTCACCGTGTCCCTTGCCGGCAGAAAATCAGGATTCTCCATTACCACCACAACCTTGTCGCCGGCGCTGGAAACAGGGACAAACATATTGTTTTTCAGAAAGCTGGGTTTGAGGGCCTTGAGCAGCTCTCCCGGGATGATCATTTTATCGTTATAGGGGATGAATCTGGTTTTATAAAATTCCGAAAGGGATTTACCTATATCCTCCTTCAACACGCTGTATTCGCTCATAAGAACGCTCTCAACCGGCTTCTTGAGCTTGCGCGCCTCGACCATGGCCTGTTCCATGTCTTTATCGTTAATGATATTGTTGGTGAT
>JBFYXR010000459.1:0-9137 GCA_041310455.1 Desulfobacteraceae bacterium
GTCTTTGCCGATCCCTTTTCCTCCTGCCACAATCATATCGGCTTCTTCCAGACCGATTTCTTTGGGATCACCCTTTAAAAAATTTATACTTCTGGCCCTGATCCTGTCCATTGCATGGCCGGGTTTTGCCTCTACCAGTTCCATCTCGCCCGGCACAATATTTTCATTACTATCCAAATCCTCCGGCAAGACGGTCAGAATTAATGTTCTCTCAGGATGAAACATGAAATTCTGATAGACCCTGTCCTGGTAACAGGATCTGGAGATTGCCAGGCCATCTTTCTCCACGTCAATCCTCTTTACTTCTGTTATACAGGGTAGCCTCAGCCTCCATGAAATTCTTGCAGCGAGTTCGCTTCCCGATGATGAGGCGTCAAAAATCATCACCTGAGGTTTGTATTCCGTAACAAGTTCATGCAATACCTGAACATAATCATCCAATGAGTATTCGGAAAATCTCTCATCATCTGAGAAATAGATCTTCTCTGCACCGCGTTCTCCAAGCAGGGAGAAACATTCCCCGATCCTGGAACCCAGGATGCAGGCGCAGGGTTTTCCATTCAGGGACCTGGCCAGTTTTCGCGCCTCTCCAAACAACTCCAGCGCCACAGGAGTCAACCCCTGTTTTCTGCATTCCGTAAACACCCAAATTTCTTTTGACATCATATCTTTCTGGCTGCTTCAGCCGCTTCCTGTGTAGCCTCAAAAACTGTCCTGGGCTCCCTGGCATCTCCTATGGTATAGATCTCCGGGACCTTGCCTTCAAGCCTGGCGGACAATTCATTCACGGACTTTGCGCCCGTCGCCACAATCACCTGGTCTACACCCTCGATTCTCTTCTCGCCTCCGTCGACTTTCACAACTACGGCATCATCGGTGATCTCTTTGACCGAGGCGTTCGTCATCATCTTCACGCCATAGCTCTTTAATCGCGGAATAAGTATCTGGGCTACCAGCACTGGAATGCCGGTGGCTGCACCTATTTCAGGCAGAATCTCAACGATCGTCACGTCCTTTCCTCGTTGAGCGATGAAGTCTGCCACCTCGGTCCCTATTCCTCCGCCGCCCACTATCAGGACCCTGTTTCCCAGAGTCACCCTCCCGGCAAGGATGTCCTCGCCGAGAACAACCTTTCCCCTGTATATCCCGGGAACAGAAGGCATTCGGGTAACAGCACCGGTCGCTAAAATAACTGCATCAGGCCCGATTTGATCCACCAGTTCGGGGGTCACCTCTTTGTTCAGCTCAACGTTTACGCCCAGCTTGTTTATCTGACGGGAAAGCCATTTGATTGCAGTCGCAAACTCCTGTTTGAAAGGCGGGATGCAGGCCAGATTGAAGCGTCCCCCCAGCTCTTTAGATTTTTCGAAGAGCACAACCTGATGTCCCCTCAAAGCGGCCACCCTGGCAGCCTCAAGTCCGCCCGGTCCGCCGCCGACGACCAGGACCTTTCTGGGTCTTTCCGCCCGCCGTATCTCAGCCTGCTTTTCCATGCCGGCGGCGGTATTGTAAATGCAGGATACAGGCCTGCCCTCAACGATCCCACGGTTTATGCATGACTGTGTGCAGCCGATACAGGGCCTGATGTCTTCTGATTCTCCGGCAGCAACTTTAAGCGGCCATTCAGGATCACAGATGAGCTGTCTTCCCATCGCAACCATATCGGCCTTTCCCTGCGCCAATATCTCCTCAGCCACCTCGGGGCTCTTTATCCTTCCGACAGTGATAACCGGTATATTCACGGCCCCTTTAATTGCAGCGGCATCATCGGCATTGACACCCTCGCGTGTCCCATGGGGCGGGATTTGCGACCAGAAGCTCTCATAAACACCGGCAGAGATATGAAGGCAATCCACACCTGCCGCCACGAGCATAGGGGCGATCCGCCTGCTCTCCTCAATGGCGCGTCCGTCCGGCACGTATTCATTTCCGCTGTATCTAAAGCTCATCGGGAAATCCCTGCCCACTTCCTTTCTAATTCTCCTGATGATCTGCAGTGGGAATTGCATCCTGCCTTCGAGATCGCCACCGTAGGCATCATGTCGCTTATTGGTGTATGCGGACATGAACGCGGATATGAGATAGCCATGTGCTCCATGCACCTCCACGCCATCAAAACCGGCCTCTCTTGCCCGCCTGGCCGCCTGGCCGAATCGGTCAATAATCTCTTCTATTTCCTCCAGGTCCAGTTCCTTCGGGATCTCTTTTGTCATCGGCTCACCCATGGGACAGGATATGGCTGATGGTGCTACTGAAAGCCTGCCTCCGGTAAAGGCCTTATTTGTTTGTCTTCCGGCATGAGATAACTGCAGGAAAATCCTGGCATCACAGGCATGAACTTTATTCGTTAGCTCTTGAAACCCCGGGATCAAGGAATCATCCCACATGCCGAGGGCAACCGGCGCAACGGCCCCGCTTTGCATCACCGCAGTAAATTCTACAATGATGAGGCCGACGCCACCCCTGGCCCGCGCTTCATACCATGCGATATGGGTATCTGTAACCTTGCCGTCCGGTCCTGCATGACCCGTGACCATAGGAGGAAAGACGATCCTGTTTTTTACCTCCATGTTCCCTATCTTTATCGGAGTGAATAACATTTCAATCCTCATCTTTCAGATCCTTTATATCGAACCTCGGATGATGCTTAATATACATAATGAGATTGTCCCATCCTACATCGTCTACAGGCGTCAGCCTTCGAAACTTGCCGGCCTTCTCCGCATCGATCGTCTGTTGAAGCAACCCGTGGGGATATCCGGCCACACCCTGCCGGCTTCTTATCATTTTCAAAGTCCCATGGGTCTCCTCCAGGTTGGTGATTTCTATGGCGCCCTCGGGACAGATCAGCCAGCACAGGTCGTCTCTTTCACAGTTGTCTTTGAACACCGGCGGGTTCCGGGAGAAGTCTATGCTCTTGTTATTACAGTTATCGATACAGATGGTGCATCCGGGATACTTGCACCTCTCCATGTTGATAGTCTTAATCTCGGGCAGATAGACGGTTCCTGCGCCATTTAATTCTATGGCATCATTGGGGCACATTAATTCGCACAGGGAACACTCCTTGCAGTTCTGTTTAACCTCCGGAGGACTCTTGGAGATATCGAAGGCATTCATGGGGCAGTTATCGATGCATATCGTACATGCCGGATAGGCGCATTTTTCCCTGTTTATCTTCCTGGTGGGACGGGGCTTAACGGGCTCCCGGACCGGTGCGCCGGCCGACCTTTCCGTGCCCGGCACATGATCGTCGCCATCAAAGATGTACGGCCTCCAGAGCCAGTCGGCATTCGGCCCTTTTGGTATCTCCGGGATAAGCCCCGTCTCTCCGGCGGCTATCTTTTCAGCGTTTCGGGCCATCTCCCTGCCGAATGCCTCTGCTTCCTGGAGATCAACCCTATCGGGGTGCCCGTGCGTAAGGTATGGATAGGGCAGATGCAATACCTGATACATGCTGGAATACCAGTCCTTCCAGCCGATTATTTTCAGGCCCTTCTTCAGCAGAACGGGGGCAAGGGAATAATAGAAACCACACGGCGTTGACCCGTGACAGCAGAAGAGGGCGCACAGCTTCCCGTCCATCCTGGGCATATTATAGGCAAAAAGCCGCAGATTGGACGGTTCACGCCAGTACCATAGGGGCCCGCCAAAGGCGACCAGGTCATACCCTGCCAGCTCCCCGGGTTCTATTTTATTTATTGACGCAATATCGCATTGCCCGATCACATCCCTGATCCCGCGTTGAATGGCTCTGGCAATCTTCTGGGTGTTCCCGGTTGCCGAATAATAGACCGCAATGGCTTTCATCTATCCCTCTCATCCGCGAAATAATTTTGAGACATGATTAAATTGGCTATGCCGCCCTATTTGGGAAATTCTGTCTTCGGCAGCTGCACTGCCTCCCAGATAATTTTCAAGGATTCTGACGTATCGTAATGGGCGAATCCCCCGTCCAGGATGCCGCCGCCCATCAAGACCGGAAAGCCCTCTGCTTCCATTATACGGTTCGTATCCTCAATATCATCCACCAGAAATTGGATATGGTGTATCCCCTCGCCATGGTCGCGGAGAAAGTCCCTGTAGATATTTTCCCCGGATACCGGTTGAATTAGTTCCAGCTGCACCGGCCCTGCGCCGGCAAGGGCGGCCTTCCATTCCGCATTCACTGCCCTGCCGCGGCAGGTTACGTCATGAAGCGCCGGAGCTGCCATTTTCAACATCTCCCAGGAACCGATGCCAAGGATGTCTCTGTAATTCGCCGTTACCTTTTCCAGATCCTCTACCACAATGCCTATGGAGCTGACTGCCTTAACCTTGACTCTGGCCGGACTTGCCTCAAGCGGATTCGAAGGGATTATCGCGGGGACCCCGGATGGATTATCGGGCATTTTAACGGTCTCCCATATAGTCTTCAGGGCGCTGAAGGTATCTGAATAGGCGAAACCGACTTCGGTGCCGAAGTGTCCCGCCATTAACAGGGGAAAGCCCTTGCCCGCAAATGTCTCAACCTGCCTCTCCACTTCTGCAACACTTTCTGCCAGGGACTGAAGATGGTTCGCGCCTTCTCCATGATCTCTCAAGTGGTCTTCATAAATATTTTGCCCTTCAATGCCCTGCAGCAACTCAAGTTCCAGCGGCCCCACGCGACAGAAGCCCGCCTTGAATTTATACCTGGCCGGTTTTCCCATATATGTCATAACATAGCCGTCGACAGGCTCTACTGTAACTATGACATGCGGCCCTATCCCGAAGGTATTCCAGTAATCCATTGCGGTCTTTTCAATGTCCCTGACTATGAGACCTACCTGATTAAGCGCCTTGATTTCAATTATCGGGTGAATTGATCCGGTCATCTTTCATCATCCTTTTTATCCGGTCCCCGCCCTTGCCGGGATCTGCAGGAGGCAGGCCCAAATATTTTTATAAAATAAAAAAGGACAGCAACACTATCCCTTGACAAGTCTGCTGACCGGGAACGACCCTGGATACGGGGCAAAATAATGCGACTGTTTGCCGTCACCGCCGGCTACTATTACGATCAGCTGTTCGGGTTTCAGAGTCACCGGGATCAGGCTCTCAGGAGTAACATGTCCGAACTTATCGATAAATTTATCGCCGCCGCATCCTGCCGGCCAGATTGAATAGGGTATACGGGTAGCCTTCCAGAAGGCTGCCCGGAAATCATTTTTTGTCCATCCCGCAGATGCTGCAAAGCTGGCATGTTCAGGACCTAAAGCAATAACAGGATTCTGTTCCATGATCTCAGGAAGGCTTGGACCGCCCATGTTAAGCAGGGGGCTCACCGTCCTGCTCCACCACTTAATATGCTCATCTATCGAACTGCTCCAGTGATCTACACAATTTACCGGTGGATAACTGGCCATAACGGTGACCACACTGTCTGATTTCGTAAAACCTCTTTCGATATGGAAGGGCAGCCAGCCGCATGGAATGGCATCTTCATTCTCACCAAAGACCCAGCAGACATAGTCAGCCGGGGATCCCAGCGTTGACCTGTCTATCGATGGAGGCCTTGACCCTCCTATCACGTATGCTATGGAGTTGATTGCATATCCGATACTCGCGTTGGCATGATAACCTTTCCCTGCAGCCCCCTGTGAATAACCGATACCTATCTCTTTGATGACGGGGCCATTCACCAGCACGATGATTTGCGAAGTCCCTGTTCCCGAGAGGACCAACCGCAGGTTAGCCTCGGGAGACAATAGCCCTTCCAATGCAGCGATCAGGACGGGCATGTACTGAGGGCGGCATCCGGCCATTGCGGCATGTACGGCAGCCAATTCGACAGTCAAGGTTCTCATGAGCGGCGGCACCTGTCCCAGCACCTCCTCCGGTTTTCGGTTGGTGCCCCGCAATAATTCGCGTACTAGCTCAGGAGTGGGCGGAAGTACCGGCAGCCCGGAGGCCCATTTTTTTTCAAGAAAATAACGGTTAATATCTTCAATTGTCCCGTAAAATTCAAATGTGTTGGACGGATAAACGGACGTCTTGGCTTTGGCAACTGACGAAGGCTGCCAATAGTTTGCGGCCCGCAATATTTTTGCAAATACCTGATCAGCCTTTCCTCTGACTTCGTCAACGGGAATCATTCCGATCGGAGGCGGCACATCGACAATACATGCGTCAGAGAAACCTTCATTGACCGGGATAGTCCCTGCCAGCACGGCATAGGGTGATGATACGATGGTAATGGTCGGAATACGCAGCTTTTCTATGTTAAGCTGGTCGGTAACAAGCCAGGTTGCACTCCCGGAACAATCTCCGGGAGCCCCGATAACCATATCCGGTTTTAGTTCCGCCAGCTTGTTTGCGACCTCCTGACTGGCCGCCGTATTGGATTCAGTCTGCCTGGTTGACGGGTCAATCTCCCAGGCTTTAATAACCTTTATATCCGTTATTCGTTCCTGAAGTATTTCACCAATGCGATTGAGAAATACATCACCATTCGGCTTGCCGTTCCAGTATAGAACAACGGTCTTATGGGACAGACTCCGGGGATGGCGGTTTACGGTATTTTTTTGCAGCCCGGTTGTGCCCTCAGGATTAACTAATCGCCATCGATCATTCCGTCCCATTATGATTGCTTCCCTTTTGCATGTTTTATAAGTATCTCTTGATGGCCTTTAAGGCGGTTCAAAGGATGCTATATTTTTAATATCTGGACGCTGCAAGCCAGACCGGTCAGGTTATGAGTCAAGCCTACCCTGGCGCCCTGAACCTGTCGCCTGCCCGCTTCTCCGCGCAATTGCCAGACGATCTCCACTACCTGCGCCAGTCCGGTGGCGCCGGTCGGGTCTCCACGTGACAGCAGGCCTCCGCTGGGATTCACAGGAATACGCCCGCCGAGCGTTGTCTCACCTTCATCCAGGAAGCGGCCGCCTTCGCCTTTAGGGCATAACCCCAGGTTCTCATAGTGGCAGATCTCGGCAATACTGAAACAGTCATGGAGCTCAACAACATCAAGGTCTTTCGGTCCGCAACCTGCCATTTCATAAGCCTCGTTCGCAGCCTTAACCGTATATGCATCTATGCTGGTCGGGTCGTCGCGTACGAACACCTGGCTGGCCAAAGCCGCGCCTGCCATGGTTACGGGAGTCCTGCCGGCATATTTCGGTAATTGATCCTTTGCACAGAGCACTATGGCGGCTGCGCCGTCGCCGGTCGGCGCACACTGATACAGATTCAGCGGATCGGCAATCATTCGGGAGTGCAATACCTCTTCAAGGGTTAATTCGTGCTGGTATTGAGAATACGGGTTAAGCGCGCCGTGCCTGTGATTTTTCACGGAAACCTGGGCCAGTTGTTCTATCGTGGTTCCATACTCGGCCATATGCCTCCTCGCAATCATTGCATATTTTGACGGCAGAGATAACAGCCCCATGCTTCTCTGTAATTTGTCAATCTCCGCCATATCGGCAATTTCCGGTCCGAGGACGCCTTTCCCCATCTTTTGCACCCCGACAATAAGTGCCGCATCATAAATGCCTGCACCTATAGCCTGACGAGCCAGTATCATGGCCGTCGTACCGCCGGCACAGCCATTGTCCACATTAAATATGGGAATTCCCGTGGCACCCAGTTTAATCAGAATGGATTGCCCCACCGTGACACCCATTAACACATGACTGCAATATGCTGCGTTTATGTTTTTCCACTCGATGCCTGCATCCTTCAATGCATCAAGACAGCACTCTGCCCCCATGTCGATAATGCTTGTCTCATATCTTCCGAACCGCTTCATTGCGGCGCCTACAATTACTACTTCTCTCATATTAAATTCCTCTTTTTTAATTGGCCGGAGCAAACATATAACCGGTTACTTCATTGCCACAGTCATCTACATACAGGTTCTTTACAGTCAATTCCATTTTCATGTTTACCTTTAAATCATTAAATTCAGCATCCAGCTGCGATAAAACGAAAACTCCTTCCGGCAGCAGGACCCTCCCGATAATATAGGGTAATGTGCCGCCGTAGTCCGGCGGTTTTTGATAGACTTCAGTGTAGGTATAGAGTATTCCCTTACGGGAAAGCGGCACCTCCTCAATTCGCATTCCGGTGCATCGCGGACAAATAGCGGGCTTGGGGAAAACAATTTCTTCACAGGAACTGCATTTCCCGCCGATAAGATAATATCCGTGCTCACCATCTTTAAATACCAGGGCCATTCTATCAAGGCTGTTCAATTCAGGCATATGTCATGATCTCCTTATATTTAACTGGTTTTGGCTGCCAGTCCTTTTATATAGTCTGCTACACGGGATGTTGTAGTGCCTGGACCAAATACCTCTAAAACACCCATCTTTTTACAGGCAGGCACATCGACATCGGGAATAATTCCACCGACAATAATCGGAAAATTAATAATTCCTTCGTCCTCAAATAACTTGATGATACGCGAACATAACTCTTTATGAGCGCCTGAGAGGATGCTGAGCCCGAGGACATCTACATCCTCTTCTATGGCCGTCCTGACTATCATTTCAGGAGTCTGCCTGGCCCCCGTGTAGATGATTTCCATCCCGGCCTCCATTAACGCTCGTGCTATTATCTTTGCACCTGTCTCATGTCCGTCGAGTCCAGGTTTTGCAATCAACACCCTGATCTTTTTTTTACTCATATAATACTCCCACAGATCAAAAAACTGACGGCGGACGGTACTGGCCGAAGACATTGCGCAGGACGCCGAATATCTCTCCCTCCGTAGCATCAGCCCGGACCGCTTCCAGAATTGACGGCACAATATTAACAGTCGATCCCTTTGCTTTTGATTCGGCTGTCCTTGCCAGTGCATCGAGGCTGCTCTTCAGGCGGGTCTTGTTCCGCTTTGCCCTTGCTTTATTCAAACGTGCCACCTGCTTTGCTTCGCCCTTTTCATCGCCCTTGAATAGAGGAATGGAAATTTTCTCATCCTGAACGAACTTGTTAACCCCGATCACCTGTCTCTGGCCGCTCTCTATCTCCCTCTGATAGCGGTATCGGCCCTTTGCCATTTCCTTCAGATAGAAACCGTTATCAATGGCTGCCCTGGCTCCTCCCATATCTTGCACCTGATCGAACCAGTATCGTCCTTTCTCTTCCACCTCATTGGTCAGGCTCTCGATATAATA
>JBFYXR010000461.1:0-7256 GCA_041310455.1 Desulfobacteraceae bacterium
TCCCTTTCAGCGAAGGTGCTGTTTGATCTGTGACATAGCGATGAAGAACTTACTTTATGGGAAATGATATGAATCCTCAGCCGCTTGCGGCCGGGGACTCATATCAATTAAACAATTTTATGGTATCTGAATATCGAGGGAGATCTCCTTATCACTGCCCCTGATTTCCTGCTGATCTGCTATCCTTCTGCTCATCGGTCTCTCCACTTTTCTTCTGGGTCTTCCATCCCTGGGTTGCAGTTCCGGATCTCCCATCCCTCTTTGAATTGTCCGTGTTTTTCTCTGTCCGGGCTGCCGGGGCTGAGACGCTTCCTGTATCTGCAGAAGGCTTTGTAAGCGTCGCACCGCGGTTTGTCTGCACAGCAGGCTTTTCAGGCTCGCCGGGTTTTGCGGGTGTCACAATCCTGGGCTGTGTTGCCTTCCTCTCTGCCTGGCCGGATTTTACAGTTGTTTCATTCTCGGTCTGCCGGGCAGAGTTCTCTTGCCGGGTTGTTGTTCCAGAGGGCCTGACGATTCGTCCGGGCTGAGTAGCTGCCTTCTGCTGATCATCGGATTTTCCCGGTGCAACGACCCGGGGCTGCGTTGCGGACCTTTCCGTGCGGTTGGATTTTGAAGGTGTGATCGGTTCAGGCTGTGAGGCGTTCTGCCCGGCCTGATCGGCCTGTTTGCCAGATCTGACGGCCGTTACAGGTGCTTCATCCTGATCCGAATCTTTCGTGTTTTTAACCTCCCTCTGTCGAAGGGTCATTTCAGACCTCGGGCGGGCTACATCCTGTTCAGGGACGAGATAATCAACTGCCTTCGGCGCTTCAATCCGCGCATCCCTGCTGACCCTGCCTTCCTTTGTGCTATTCACCTGCTTCCGGAGTGATTCGACGTTTTCTTTCCTGCCCTGGCGAATGATCGTTTCATTCTGCCTGACGCGGTTGAGGACGGTGCTGTGAGGCTTCTCCTGCACTGTTGCGCTGGTGTACTTATATCTCTGCCTGTCAGTTTCATAATTATTAATGACCCTGTTGTTGATTACCGGGGCAGCACTGTATTTATTAATGATGGTCGGATGCACATTAGCAACCCTTACCTTTCTGTAGTCCTCTACCCCGTGGAAATTCTTATTGTTAACAATGACAGCGCGGTTTATGTATGTGTAGTTCCGGATATTGATATTTACCTGATTAATGGCGCCGTTGACTACCCTTCCGTGATGATGATCACCCCAATCGCGATGGCTGTAATAGGTCTCGTGAGGGGCCAGGGGAACCCATCCTACATAGATGCCCCTATGAATCCATGCAACCCTGCCCGGATTCCAGAAGAAACCTATGTCCAGGACGGGAAAGCCGATCCTCACGCTGACAACAGGCGGAGCCCAGTACCAGAAATCCCCGATAAACACCCAGTTGCCGTAATGGTGCGTAACATATCCGAAGGGCTCAGCAGATATCCATGTCTGGTCTCCGCACCATTCGGTCCAGATGCCCGCTGTAAAAGGCGACCATCCGACGTATACGGAGGTAGGCCTCCAGAACCACCGCTGCGCTCCTTGATAGATAACAAAATCCCACCTTCCGTTCTCGTCAAGGCAATCGGCATCATATCTCAGGCCCGGAGGAAGATACCCGGCCGAATGTCCGGGTGTCTTTGTTTTTACGGCCCATGCAATCTCCCTTTTATCGTTCCAACGGTCCCATGCCGGATCGGCCGTTCCGTCACCGGATGAAACGCTGTATTGATCCGCGAGTATGGAGGGGGAGCCTGCCCTCACATTATACCTGGCCTCACCCGCGGAGTGGATAAAATTCACATCTCCCTTTATCGCCACCACTTCAGCCGAGTTCTCTCCCACGTAAAAGTCAAAGACAGTTCCAGGATCGGCAAGCACATACCCGAAGGGGCTGGTTGCCCTGATAACCGTTTCAGAGCCCTTATTGTAAAAACGGGCAGTACCTGAAGCTACATCAATATCGGTAAGGTCGGGCTCAAGCGAAATGAACTGGATCTGGGTGTTGTTTCCAATCCTGACCCAACTCCCGTTAGGCACTATCATCTCAGCCCTTGTCCTGCTTCCTGAAAAAAGTGTATCTTCAGCGCCAAAGGGCGCATCCTTTACCATCGCCACCCAATCATTCCCCTCAGGGACATAACGAAGCAGCTCCCCTTCAATGTGATATATTCTGCCTACCTCGACGGCCTTCGTCTCAGCGGCATAGGATGGGAAAGCCATCATTATGGCTGCATAAAGTATATATGCCGGGAATCCTGTCACCCATTTAATTGTTTTCATTTTTAACACCTCCATACAAGGTTTGCCCGTTTAAAGATTTTTTACTCATTAAGACTTTTGTTATTTTAAGGAGCATAGATGATGCCAAATTCCTTTCTTCACATTACCTATTGTAATCACTGGAAAATATTTATCTGCACCGACTGATATCATGTTTTGCGCATGCAAAGATTGCACATCTTGTGCAGCCTTTGCACTTTGTCTGATGTTAAATTTCTTTTTATTGATCTGTATGAAAAAAATTAATATATAATAATACCATGAAAAAGAAATCCAATATAGCCTTTCAAATCGTCGGCTTTATATGCCTGCTTTATTTTTACCTGGGCTACCTTGCGCCCCTCCGTTTATGGGTCTATCTTGGCAAGATCATGGGCAGGCTGCTTTATATGGTCGATTCCAAACATCGCAGTATCTCCCTCAGTAACCTGCGCTTTGCCCTGGGCCCCGGAATGACCGACAGTGAACTGCATGTCATTGCGCGCAGGTCTTTTGAAGAATTCGGGATGATCGCCCATGAATGGAGCAGGCTGAAATACACTAAGAAAGAAGAATTATTAAAATTGGTCGAGGTTGAGGGGGTGGAACACCTCCTGGCTGCAAGGAAAAAGAATCCGGCTGTCATCCTTTTCGGGGCCCACTTCGGCAACTGGGAGTATGCGCATCTTTTCTACGGGGCCGCTATTCACCGGCTTAATTTTATTGTAAGGGCAGTGGACAACCCTGTGCTGGAGGCAGTAAGGCTGAAATATAATACGGACTTCGGCGTAAATATACTGTACAAGCAGAACGGCCTGCGGCCGGCGATCAGGAACCTGAAGAACGGGGAGGACCTGGTTATCTTTGTCGATCAGAAGGTAAACATGTCTGAAGGGATCATGGTCCGCTTTTTTGACAAGGACACAGCAACCATACCGCTTGTTCCCGCCCTTTCTCTAAAGTACAATGCGCCGATTGTCCCAATGTTCATTGTCAGGTGCGAGGACCGCATCCGCCATAGGATAATCTTTCTGCCTGAGCTTGAGCTCAACCGGGACCTGCATGATCAGAACCGGATAATTGCCGACGGAACCCAGCGGCAGAACGACTTCATTGAATCCATGATCAGGAGATATCCACAGCAATGGTTGTGGCTCCATAAAAAGTGGAGCCGACATTATCCGGAAATTTACAGGTAAACAGCCGCTTATTTAATAGGCAGCCAATATACTCTGCTCCTGACACAATAATTATTAAGAATGTGTTTGCTCCTCCATTTTGGGAAAGGGGAGGCTTTTGGACACTTCCATGAATATTGCCATGTTCTATAAGGCCTTCCGGGACATCAGCACGGCAGTGAATTCCAGCTCGGATGTAAAGGAAGTGACAGGGCTGGCTGTCAGGCTGATAACGGATGCCATAAAGGCAAAGGGCGCCGTACTCCGCATACTTAACCTTGACACGGACAGGCTTGAATTGAATGCCGCCTGTGGTTTGAGCGATCGCTATCTTTCAAAGGGGCATGTCTCCTCCCGCCATATTATCACCGACCTTTGCAATCAGAACAGGATTATACTTGTTGATAATATCCCGACAAATCCCCGCGTCCAGTACAAGAAAGAGGCGCAGGAAGAGGGCATCCGGATGATGCTTGACGTGCCTCTCTCCCTTGAAAATAATATAATCGGGATTATCAGGATTTTCTTCAGCGAAGAGAGGACGTTTTCCGATGAGGAAATGAATTTCCTTGTCTCGATAGCCGAGCAGTGCGCCCTTGCTATTGAAAAGGCCAGGCTGATTGAGCTGCATAAAACCCGTTATGACAATCTTGCCCTGCAGACCGAGAAGCTTTCCGCCCTTGGCAGGATGGCGGCAGGGATCGCACACGAAATAAACAACCCCCTCGGGGGGATCCTTATATACAGCACCAATCTTATTAAAAAGATACCGGATGGAAGTCCTCTTAAGGAAGGCATGGAAATCATCATTCATGAGACCTTGAGATGCAAAACCATTATTTCAGAGCTTCTGGAGTTCTCGCGTGAAAAGGAACCTCAAAAAACGCTGACCAATATCAATGAGAACATAAAAAAAACCGTTAACATGCTGCAGAATGAATTCAGCCTTGATCACATTAATGTGACAACAGAGCTTAGCGATGAAGTCCCGGACAACTTTATGGATCAGAATCAGATACAGCAGGTCTTAATAAATCTGATGCTAAACGCGATTGAGGCTATCAGGGACAACGGGGCGATAAATATAAGGAGCAGCATAGGCCCTGATCATAAGCGAATTAGGATCGATATCTCAGATGACGGCTGCGGGATATCCCAGGAACATTCCGGCAAATTATTTGAACCGTTTTTTACCACAAAACCCAAGGGGACGGGTCTCGGGCTTGCAGTCAGTTACAGGATTATTCGAAACCATAAAGGAGACATCCGTGTATCCAGCACGCCTGGAAAGGGTTCAACCTTTACCATTGAACTGCCGCTTGAATCGGATGGGTCTGCCGTGAGCGGTGAAGGGGCGTCCCCATGAAAACCGGCAACATGCCGGCAGTGAATAAAGAACACTTCATTCCAGGAAAGGAGGACAATAATGAGCGAATTACAGCAAGTCGATTTTATGGGGCCTAAAATACCGCCCCATATCCTTGTAATGGAGGACGAGCCCAGCCTGGCGAAGGGCCTGGTGATGGTCCTGAAGGAAGAGGGGTATGCTGTGGACCTGGCCATGACCGGGGAAAGCGCACTGTCCAAGATCGGCAGTGACTCCTTTGACCTTCTTGTGGCAGACCTCCGTCTGCCTGACATGGACGGCATGAATGTAATAAGAGAGCTTAAGAACAGGATGCCTGAGACAATGACAATTATCATCACCGGGTACCCTACTGTACAAACTGCCGTTGACTCCGCAAAAATAGATGTTTTTGAGTATCTCCGCAAGCCCTTCACTGAAGATCAGTTCAAGGAGGCTGTCGGACGAGCCCTTAAAAAGAAGCAGGAAGCAGGCATGGATGACTTTATCTCTCATACCGAAAAGGGCAGGCAGATCCTGAAAGAGGAGGTTATGCATGTACTGGATAAGATCTCTCATGATGACGATTTCCTGCAGAGGCTGATGGAAAAAGGCTCCGATGCCCTTAAGGATTACAGGCTTTCCGCCATGGCCAGGGAAGCCATCATTGCTGGGGATCTGAAATGGATAAACGAGAATGTGGGCAGGCTGAATGAAGAGCAGATGGAATTATTGTGCAGCCGTCTGGAAAGGGAATCATGGTAGGATATTTGCCATGGAAATGGGAAGGACAAAGGAATAAGGTTAAAGGAAAAAGGATTTCTATAATCAGTATTTCCTTCCGAAGAGAACAAATAAAACCCCGCTGATATTCCTTCACGAATAGGAATATCAGCAGGGTTTTTATCAAATAAAAGACAGGGTTATTTCTTTGCTGTCTTTTTAAACTTATCAAGCATTGCCCTCGGCGTAGCGGTTGGGCGTTCGTACCTGGGGATATCCTTGTTGATGCCGGCCAGGTATTTGGCGATATCCTTCAGGGGCTCAAGGTCGTAGCGCGACATCATGGTAATGGTCTCCATAATGGGCGAGCCTCCGCCATGGACGCCTGCGACCATCTCCGCCCCGGAGAAGGGGTCGCACAGCTTGTTTTCCATCATCCTGAATATGCGATGGGCCTCTTCTGCCGTGTACTTGGGGTTTCTCTTGGTATATTTTGCGACCAGGTCCGCCGTCTCCGGGTCGTAATAGGACTCTTCAGTCGGAAGGGACGCGCTTATTCCTCCTGCAAGGTCAGCCAGTATTGCATACTCGTTGTATATCTCCTGGCCCGCAAGCCTGCGCCCCGCGTTTGTTAGGATCTCATCAGGCACATAGGATCCGTTTGGAAACTTGACGGCCTTATAGGCACTTGCCTCTCCTGCCGCATAAACAAGCTCCGCCGTTCCGATGATGTGGGAAAGCTTCTCCCTTACATGGGGATATTTGGTTATGCCGTTGACGTCCGCGACCAGGGCGGCCTGAGAGGCCAGGACCTCGGAAACCGCTGTCTTGCATCCTGTATATGAGTGCCTGTGAAAATGGGCGAACATGAGCGCAAGGTACCCGGCATATTGCACTACATCAGGGTGCTCAAGGCCGTTCATGAATATCCTGTCATTGGGGACAAAGACATCATCAAAGATGGTCATTGATTCCACATCGCCTACATTGGCTATGGGGGCGGTTAATTTTTTTCTCCTGGGATGCCCGCCGGGAAGGGCCATGATCTTAATGCCGTCCCAGTCGCCCGGAAGTGAGAACGCAACCGCATAGGCTGCCTCGTCAGGCCCCATGAGGCGGGAGGGAAGAGCCACTATCTCATCTGCATAGGGAGCGATGGAGTTGCACACCTTGGCTCCGCGGACGATAATTCCGTCTTCCTTGACCTCTACAATGCGCAGGTACTGATCGGGATCAGGCTGTTCACCCGGGCGAAGGCCGCGGACGCCCTTGACATCGGTCTGTGCGCAGTTTCCCACAAGGTCGTTTTCCTGAAAATATTTAAGGAATTTATTAAAACGTTCATGATATTTTGTGCCGTTTGCCTGATCGCAGTCGTATGTTACTATAGCGAGGGCATTAAGGGCGTCAATGCCCATGCAGCGCTGGATGCAGCCTCCGACCCTGTGGCAGAGCAGCTTGGTCATAAGCTGCTTTTTTAAAAGGTCATCCTTCGACATGTTGATATTGCCGAAACGATTGATCTTATCGCCCGTAAGGTGGGACGTTGCCGTGCAGACATCCTTATATTTCGGGTCATTGGCGCAGTCATAGGTCTCCTTGATGACGAAGAGGCCGCCCTTCATGAAATCACCCGTCCTGTCGACCTTTTTCCCATGAAGATAAATATTTGGTTTCATTTTTTTAAGACGCTCCACATAGGCGGCGTAAGTTCCTACCGGCATTTTAAACCTCCTTTATATTGTGC
>JBFYXR010000462.1:0-2550 GCA_041310455.1 Desulfobacteraceae bacterium
GGATGCCATATTTAGTTGACTGGTCTGCCTCCATCTCCGCCGGTGAGTTCGGGGTTTTTCCCCTGACCATGATCTTTAAAAGATTTATCAGGGACGATTTTGACTCTATTATCAAACTTAAACTGAAGTATAACCCGGAGATGGTCAGCATGGAAGAAAAAGAAGAGTATATCAACAGGGGTTTCTTTGAAAGGCTTATCCGGTATATCAGGGATAATGCCAGGAAACTTCTCAAAAAGATAGCATGATTCAACGATCCTGAAAAAACCTCCAGACGGGCCGACCTTTTTGCGGGCTCATTAAATCTCCTCCCGCTCTCTGCCTCCCCATAGATACGATAATTTTCTCCGCCATGCCCCTTCCCAATGCGAGCCTGCTGCTGCCCCTGCCCACAATAAGCCTGCCTTCGCCGTCATTATTGATTATTTCAAGGCGGTCTCCGGGGCTGAAGCCCATGGATATCAGCCTTGCCTTTGCGTTGCCGCCCCCGACCACCTCTTTTATATAAACCTCTTCTCCTGTCTTTGCGGAGGAAAGGGGCATCAGGTCGCTTCTTGCCGCCAGACACCGGGAGCAGAGGCCGTATATCTCCATCTTGTGCTGCAGTATATGAAACCCTGCACGGGCTGCTATCTTTTCCTGCAGCATCTCCAGTTCGTCATTCTTAAACTCCATTATCCTGCCGCATTTTGTGCAGATCATATGGTCATGATGTTTGCCCAGATGCCGGTGTTCATACCTGGGCGGCTGACCCTCAAAGGTTGTTTTCTGTGCAAACCCCAGTTCAACCCACCTGTTCAGGCAGAGTTTGACAAATTCCTGGTCATACTCATAACCCTTGCTTTTTAACAAAGAGATAAGATCCTCAAGGGTAATGTGTTCCTCGGTCTTAAGAAATAGGTCAATGACATTGAGCCTGTCTTCGATCCTGCCGATTTCATCGCTCTCTATAAGCGACTTAAAATTTTTCTTTTCATGGGTGTTTTCTTTAAACATAAACCTGAAATCCTAATCCCCGGTCCTGCACTGGGAGCAATAACCCGTTATATCCAGGCGGTGGTCAATGATCTGAAATTCGTTCTCGTCCGCTATTCTTTCTTCAATGGTTTTCAGCCCCTGGTCAACGAATTCCACGACCTTTCCGCATCGTATGCATCTCAGATGGCAATGGGGCCCATGTCCGTATATGTGTTCATAGTGCATATGCCCGTCTTCAAACCATACCTCCTTGATCAGCCCGCATTCCATTATGAGGGGTATATTCCTGTAGATCGAGGCCTTGGATACCTTGCTGCCGTTATGTTTCAGCCTGAGATACAGTTCATCCACGTCAAAATGATTATGGCTGGAGAAGATCTCTTCTATTATCTCCTCCCTTTCAGGGGTGTTGCGAAGGCCTTTTTCCGAAATGAAGGTCCTGAATAGATCAATTTCACCGTTCATGCCTGTCTCCTGTTGCGATTAAGTTTCAATAATAATAACCATGGAACCCTTTGTCAACAAAGTTAAAGAACCCCTGGATAAATACAATATATAGTATTTTTACTTGACTTGTACCGCAAGCAGATGTAGACAAGATTAGCTTTTTAAAATCTTTCCAGTGACAAGGTCATTTTATGTTAAGAAAAGAAGCGGCAATGGGTAGGAGGAAATTTTTATATACCAGCGCTGCTTTTTCCATAGGAAGCCTTCTGGGTTTAAATTCCTTATCATTCGCCTTTGCCTGTGAATCTTCCGCCTGTGAACCCAAAATCGCCCTGATAATTGATGACATCGGTTTCAGCAGACAACGCCTCGACATGTTTCTTGAGCTTGAGACTGTTATGACATTTGCCGTTCTCCCGAGGCTTCCTATGTCCATAAATCTGGCTGAAAGGGTCCATTCCCTTGGATATGAGGTAATGCTCCATCAGCCCATGGAGCCGGCCGACGCGAGTGTTGATCCAGGACCCGGCGCGGTATTCGTGGGTGATGACGGGGCAAGGATAACCGAGGTAATGGAGGAAAACATGTCCGAATTCCCCTTTGCGCTGGGCATCAACAATCACATGGGTTCAAGGTTCACAGAATGCCAGAGGGAGATGAGTGATGTGATCAAGACCATAAAAGGCAAGGGGCTTTTCTTTGTGGACAGCCTTACAACAAACCACTCAACAGGATACCAGACGGCAAAAAGCCTTAATGTGGCCGCTGCCAGGAGGCATATCTTCCTGGACAGTGTGCTCGATGTTTCCGCAATTTCCGTGCAGCTTGAAAAACTCAGGAGCCGCGCCCTCAGGACCGGGGCTGCCGTAGGCATAGGCCACCCCTTCCCTGAAACGGCGGAGGCCATCAGGCTTTTTAAGAAAAGCCTCTACGGTTCCAAGATCAATCTGGTAAACATGTCGTCTCTAATACCTGCCTGAGATCAGGTCAGAATTCAGCAATGGCCGGTTAGGATTTTGCAGGGAGTAGTAACCGGTATAGATGTCATGGGAGGTCCAATTTTTTTAATTGAAATGGATTGGATGCAACATTCCGGAACAAAGGTGATCTAAAGCGGGCGGGTAT
>JBFYXR010000463.1:0-2516 GCA_041310455.1 Desulfobacteraceae bacterium
CGACATCTTGGAGTGCAGTGCGACTGCCGGCGCGTTGATCCTGTGTGCGGCGCCCTCTTTCCCCACCATCTGAACCCCCAGGAGGCGGCCTGACTTCCTGTCTCCAACCATCTGCACCCCTATAATGCTGCTGTCCGGATGGGCATGGGCCCTGGTTCGGCTTGTAATCATTGCCTCAACAGGCTCGAAACCCGCCTTTTCAGCCTCTCCCATGCTCAGCCCTGTGCGGGCGACCTGGAGATCAAATACCTTGAAGACGGCGGTCCCGACAATACCTGTTATCTCGGTGTGATCGCCGATAATATTGTCGGCCACTGCCCATCCGGCCCTGTTGGCCCTTAATGCCAGCGGTATCCATACCTTTTCTCCTGTAACCACATGGTAGGCGTCGGCGCAGTCTCCGGCGGCAAAGATATTTTCATCTGAAGTGAGGAGAGACTTGTCTACTGAAATCGACCCTGATGGTCCGAGGTCAAGACCTGCATCTCCTGCAAGGCTGCTGTTGGGCTTGACGCCTATCGCAATAAGCACAAGATCACATTCGATATTGATGCCCGAGCATATGACCCTCAGGCCCCTGTCATGCCTTTCAATGCCCCTGATCTCGTGCCCGGCGAGTATCCTGACATTATTCTTCTCGACCTCTTCTATGACCATCTCTGCCAGTTCGCCGTTCATCCATGGTATAAAGGAAGGCCGCGGCTTGACCATGTCCACATTAATGTCATTGGCCCTGAATGCCTCGCACATCTCAAGCGCTATGTATCCCATCCCTATGATAACTGCCTTCTTAACGGTATTTTCCCCTATGTATTTCTTGATCCTGCGGCCGTCCTCGAGGTTCTTCAACACAAAGACACCCGGAAGGAGGCCCCCGGGGAGGTCGGGGATAATCGGGGATGCCCCCGTGGCAATAAGCAGCTTATCGTAGGGCAGAACCTTCTCATATCCGCCTGTATCAGTGTAGGTAACCTTCCTCTCAGTGCGGTTTATGGACTCAGCCCTGCATCCGGTCCTAAGGTCTATGCCCTGTTTTTCCCTGAAGACATCCGCGTGACGCACGACAAGGTCATCGATGGCCCTTCCGGGATCGGCGATATTGTAAGGCATGCCGCATGCGCTGTAGGATACGTCCGTGGTCTGTTCAAGAACCGTTACGTCAAAATTTGGCCGGTTTCTCTTCACCTTGCTTGCAGCACTCATCCCTGCAGCATCGCCGCCGATTATGAGAAGTTTCATCATAACAGCCTCCAAAAATAATCTCAGGCAGACAGTTTCTCTATCTGATCGACCATCTTATTAAATTCGCCGGCAAATAGAAGGTTGTCGGCGTTAAGTCTTGAAAGGTCCCCGCTGTCTCCTATCTTAACCAGCTCCGGTTCAATCGGGAGGCTTCCGAGCAGTCTGAGACCTTCTTTCTGGGCAGTGGACTGGCCGCCGCCTGTCTTGAACAGGTCAATGGATTTTCCGCAATGAGGGCAGGCGAGGCCGCTCATGTTCTCTACGAGGCCAAGTATCTCCACCTTCATCTGCCGGCAGAAGTTAATGGATTTTCTTACATCTGCGAGGGAGACCTCCTGTGGAGTGGTAACGATAAGGGCCTTTGCATCAGGTATGGTCTGTGCCACAGTGAGGGGTTCATCCCCGGTGCCCGGGGGCGAATCAATTATAAGATAGTCCAGTTCAGGCCATTTGATATCCGATATGAACTGCCTTATAACCCCAATTTTTACTGGGCCTCTCCAGATGAGGGCCGCATCCTTGTCCTCACCCATCAGGGATTCAATGGATATAATATGGAGGTTGGGCAGGACGCTGATCGGTATCGCCTTGCCCGCCTCAACGGCTTTGATACCTTCCCTGGCGCCCATCATCCTGGGGATGCTGGGTCCGTGGAGGTCGACATCCATCAAACCTACTTTATGACCGCGCTTTGCAAGAAAGATCGAAAGATACGCGGCAACGCTGCTCTTGCCGACCCCTCCCTTTCCGCTCATTACAAGAATCTTGTTCCTGATCTGCTTCAGCGTGTCATTTATTTCCCTGTCCTGTTTGGCTTTAGGATCTTCGGGATTTACTCCACATGTGCTTTTGTCACCGCCGCAGGTGGTTCTCCCTGCACATGTACTGCTGCATTCGTTTGACATTCGTAAATATCCTCCTTTTTATATCCTTAAATGCGATTTAATTATAAACACTATACAAAATAATTTAGAAACTCAACAATTAATAGACAGCCTCAGTTATGATGGCGCCCGGCCCCGCGCTTATTGCACCCGATCCCCGAACCGGTCAGACTGTCTTCAATACTTAATGCTTTGTCATGGATCAGCACCCCCGCGACTTTCCTGTGGGTGGGGTCCGTGATCCTTCCAAAGATCTCTGCGAGAGATTCATACCGGCCGCGGACCGGTTTCAGGTAAGTACCGTTAAGGTCCGCAAGCCTTACCTCCTTGGATTCATCCGGTCGGGCATAGGCCCATAATAAGCAAGGAAATAACTATTTCCTATACTCC
>JBFYXR010000464.1:0-4462 GCA_041310455.1 Desulfobacteraceae bacterium
CCCGAGGTCGTGAAGGTGATACCATCGAAAAGGACGGGGGCTGAAAAGGCTTTTCGAATGCCGGAACACTGCCCTGTCTGCGGTACAAAGGTTTACAGGAAAGAGGGAGAGGTCGTTTTCAGGTGCCCCAATAAGGGCTGCCCGGCTCAGATCAGGGAAAGGCTTATTCATTTTGTCTCAAAGGCCGCCATGAATATCGACGGACTTGGGGAGAAGATCATAGGCCAGCTGATAGACAGGGGGCTTGCCCAGGAGCCGGCTGATTTATACGCCCTCAGCCGGTATGCCCTTCTTAAGATTGACAAGATAGAACAGAAATCGGCGGATAACCTCATCAGGGCGATTGAAAAAAGCAAAGGCGCAACACTTCCCAGGTTTATATACGCCCTGGGGATCAGGCACGTGGGAGAACATATAGCAGAGCTCCTGGCCGATTACTATGGAGATATCGGAAAACTCCAGAACGCCGCTGCTGCTGAGCTTTTAACCATAAGAGAAATCGGCCCCCAGATAGCCGAAAGCGTGGTCTCGTATTTCAGTGATGAATCCAACATAACGCATATACGAAGACTTCTGGAGGCAGGGATACAGCTTGAGGCCTCATCTCCCAGAGGGGCCCTCCTTGCAGGAAAGGTATTTGTATTGACCGGCGCCATGAACACCCTGACACGATCCGGGGCGAAGGAAATAATTGAAAGAAACGGAGGCAGGGTAGCCTCGGCGGTAAGCAGCTCTACGGATTACCTTGTCTCAGGGGAGGCGCCGGGCTCCAAACTCCAAAAGGCAAGGGACCTGGGAATAACAATCCTTGATGAGAAAGGATTTCTCGATCTATTGAAAGCAAGTAATCAGGCCAGGCAGAACCAACCATCCTCCCCCTCTTAGGGGGAGGTTCGGAGGGGGTCTTAACATAGCAATGAAAAAAACAGGACATAAGCAGACCCCACCTTAATGCTCCACTAATAGGGGATGAATCTGAAAAAAATTTCTTGCGAAAATGTAGATTGAGATCTCAATTCAAAATCTACGAGGGCTGCAAATGGAAGGTAAAACGAGGGCAAGGATTGTAATTGAAGGGAAGGTCCAGGGTGTCTGGTTTAGGGACTCTACCCGCAGAAAGGCAAATGAACTGGGTGTCTACGGTTGGGTAAAAAACAGGCACGACGGCGCCGTTGAGGTCCTGGCTGAAGGCAATGCCGATGCGGTTGAGGAACTCACAGTCTGGTGCCATAAAGGGCCTCCGCGGGCGATTGTCAGGCATGTAGATGTCACGCACGAGGAATGGCGGGGGGAATTTGACTCCTTTGATATTGTTTTTTAGTTATTAAGCTGTTAATAATGACGACCTGTAAAAGATTCCATTCGGTGGAGGGATTCAAAAAATGAAAAGATCATATCTTGCCGGCCTGCTTGTTATAATTCTGATGTTCATATTGTGCTCAGCAGGCTGCAGTACATTAAAATCCGTTTATGGTGACAGATTCCATATTCAAAGATCAAAACCCAGGGATACATCCCATGGCGACAGCTCCGGCCTCAGGAAAAAGGTCCTGGTAGCACCCCTGATCAACATGGCAGGGCTGAAGGATGAAAAGGCGGCGGCGCTTACAGAGTCACTTGCAGGACTTTTAAAAAAAGACAGCACCCTGATCATAACGACTTTAAAGGAATTTGAAAGCCCCCAGTCAACAACCTCGTCTGCCGACATGGGAGTTACAGCAGACCCCGCGCTGATAAAAAAGGCCGGAGATATGGGGATGAACATACTGGTCACATCGGTTTTGGAGCCCTTGAATTATACCGCCGACAAGGGCGTCATCTGGCCTTTCAATAAGTTCAAGGGAGAATATGAGGTCTCGATGGTTGTGAATGCCGTTGATGTAACAAGCGGCACGGTGATTTTTTCCTTCAGGGAAAGCGAAAAGATCGACATGGGGAAGGTAGCTGAAGAAGATAAAAAAGCCGTCCCCCTTGCTGAGGAAACCCTGGACGAGGTTATTTCAGGGCTCCAGGGCAGGCATACATCAGCCCTGCTGGATGTCCTGGCCGGCCGGGCATGGAGGGGCAAAATCACCAGGGATGGAGAAAAGATACGGATCAGCGGAGGAAGGGATATCGGAATAACTGTCGGGAACGTCTTTGAGGTCTTCGGAAACCCGGAACCCGTTAAGTCCATTGGCAGCAGAGACTATTATACCGAGGGGCAAAAGGCCGGAGAGATAAGGGTCACGGATGTTATGGAGGACCATTCCTTTGCCGTACCAATCGGGGAAGGCATTGTGGACGGACAGATAATCACCCTTAAAACTAACTAAGCCATTCCCTCCTCCTCTCAGGGGGAGGCAGGAGGTGGTCTCGACAGGCTAACTTGTGTGCATAAAAACTCGGGAGACACCACCTTAATCCTCCCCTGAGAGGGGAGGATGCGCTCGAATCCCTTATCCCTGGAACCCTTGAGACCTGATCATCGATCAACTTAATTGGAGATGATCCTAAAATTCTTCTTCGGCAGGCAGAACAGCATCCAGCCTGTCACAGCCGCAAGCAGGATCAACAATCCCGCAAGCATGACCGGGTGATAAAGCGCCAGGTAGCTCAGGCCCACCACAGGCAGGAGCCCGATGCGGACCGCTGTCCTGAGCCCTTCGTGACCAGCTATGTACTCAGCCGCGGGAGGCGAGTATCGATAGTAGAGTTCAACGAATAAACGCCCCGCCCCGGAAGACAGCAGGCAGTCGTCCCTGAACTCCCTGAGCATCCTGACATGGCGATCCAGGGGCGATCCGTAGGCGGCGGTCGCTATGAAGCACCCGCCTGTCGAGGATGCCCTGTCTGTATCAGAATCCGCAAATACACCCATGGGCATCGGAGGCGAATCATCTGAAACATCCGCAGACATGGGGGAGGCGACTATCCATTCATTCACCCATTTCTTTCCGCCTTTAAAAAACATGGCAAGACCATTCCCGTTTCCGCTAAACCTGTTCGCCGAATACTGGGCCGATACAGGGAAGTTCAACCTCACATTGGCCTTTTTTGCCCTTACCCAGTAGCCCTCATAGGCCTTGACAATAAAATTATCATCAGGTGCGTAGGAGGCATATGCACCATCTGCCCATTCCCATATCCTGACATCAATGTATTCATTGTCTGTATCCAACTCGGATATTGGAGCCGGCCCGAACAGGATATCACCCTCAGCGTCATATTCTATTACCTGGAGTTCAGCCCAGTAGTAATCTTTTGCGTTTGGGCAGCCTATCTGGTTCCAGCCGTTGCCGTTTCCGGAATTGTAATAGAGCGGGACCTCGATATCATATTCAGTGCTGACAGGGATGCCTTCCGCCACGATATCCATGCCGTCCCTTGCAAGCACCCACATGCCCTCTCCCGGATTTATCACTGCGTCAGGATCATTAATCTCCACATATTCCCCGCTGTTTCTGGAAGGGATGTAATGCCCTATCCTGTAATACCTGGTGTCATAGGATATATCAAACGTCGAAAGCGCCGATGGATCATCAAGCCAGCAGGGAAAGGAAACCATCTTGAAATCCGCCAGCTCAGTTCCGGCGATCACCTCGGGCAGGGCATCCGACACGCTTGTTCCTATCTTAAAGTGATATTCACCCGACCATGACGTTATCCCACTCCCTGAGTCAGTATAGCCCACCTTCCAAAAATATTTCATCCCGCTGGCAAGGCCCGTTACCTCATGACTGGTCAGATCCCCGCTTGTTGTTGCAAAATTGAAGGATTCATCATAATCCGACCGCCCGTATACGCTGTCTGCCCTTCTTACCATCCACAGTGATTCCATGAGGGTGTCTCCCGAATCGGGATCGCTGAAGGCTTTGGCATCAAGGGTTACCGGACCGGAAGCAAAGATTGACCCGTTTGCCGGGCTGATCGCAGTCGGCACGTCAGGCGGGCTGTTTGCAGTTTGACTGGGACCAAGATTTTTATACCAGGCTACAACGACAGTATCCTTGGCATAGGAGATGAGATCAGGACTGCTGTTTCCGTCCAGATCTCCTATGCAGACCGTAGATTGTTGGCCTGTATCTACAGTATGGACTGTCCATGATGATCCATCGCCTGAAGTGTTTTCATACCAGTTGAATTCTTGTGCGGATGCATCTCCGACAGATACAGCGTCCATATCCCCGTCATTATCAAAATCCGCAGCATAGACAATCTGTGGACCTAAGCCGGTTATTGTATAAATGACCTGCTGTGGACCAAATGTTCCTGCTCCATCAGTATTCTCATACCAGGCGATTATATCGTCACCCCATGTTGCGTATAATGCATCCAAGTCACCATCGCCGTCTATATCCGCTGCATCAGTGAATCGAGATCGATCCGACGAGGTTGCAATTGCATGTCCGGTCCAACTGTCTCCATTCCCGGTAGCATTCTCAAACCATACGAGTCCATTGGTGTCCCAGTTCGAGACAGC